>NZ_JAGGQX010000075.1:0-47929 GCF_018613095.1 Bacillus sp. ISL-75 | reverse complement strand
ACTTTTCCCATTTTCATATAGGGCCACCACCTGCTTTTTAAAATCTGTTGTGAACGTTCTTCTTTTTTTAGACATAGTAGATTCTCCTCACGTGTTGTGTATTATTCTACTTGCCCTTATTTTTATTGTCCAACTAAGTGTAACCTATCCAAGTTTTTACGGTGAATCCAAAGGATTCTAAGATTTTCTTAAGTGCCATTTAATGGAGTATCTCAGACTTTTTCGTCATTCATTCTGCACTACTTCATACCGCCTTCCATTAAGTTAAACTACCCCGTAATAACACTGGTTTGATACAAAGAGATGCGCAATATACTAACCAATAAAGCTGAAAAACAAAAGGGGAACTCCCCCTCTTGTTTTTCAGCTGTCATTATAATCCTACTAAATTGTCATTTTATATTTGAGAAAACCCGAGATCACATTATTAGTTGACGGATTCCATAACCTTTACCTGTTCTATTTTCCGAAAAACACGGTTGCAAAGTGAAAATATCCAGTAAGCGCTGATACTAATAATTATAAAGCCTGTAATTGGAAGTGCCATTGCGATCACTGCCGTTGCAACCAAGATAACAAGAGCTAGAAGGGTAATCGGAAAATGTAAAAGTGAAAAGAACAACGCATTCTTTAGCAATACACGCCAATTCGTTTTGTAGTGAACCATGACAGGAAACAAAAATACGGTTGTAAAAGTATACAAAACGCCGACAAAAAGCAGAACCGGCAACAATACGTTACGGATGGAACCTAATCCGTATATGAACTTATAGTCAGAATAGAATATATAGGCAAAAGTCAGCCACAAAATCCCCAGTAGAAAACTTTGCTTAAAATTTTCCTTAAAATAGCGAAAAAACGAAGTAAAAACGCTGGAATCCTTATACAAAACCGATTGTCGCACAACCCCAAACATAGCAGCGGTTGCCGGGAAAATCGTTACGACAGGCAAACACATCAGAAGCCAAAGCAAATTTAACAGAAAAAGATTACAAACTACCTCGAATGTTGAATACACTTTGCTGTTCATAAAGTTCATATTTTCACCACTGGTTTTTAAAATTTTGTAAATGTGCCCTTTTCCCGCAATTATTTAATACCTGTAATCGTGACACCTTCTATAATTTGCTTTTGTGCAACGATATAAATAATAAGTACAGGAATAACAGAGATTGTTGTACCCGCCATCATCAATGCCCAGTCAGACACATATAAACCTTTGAACGTATTTAGCAGTAATGGAACTGTAAATTTCTCAGGTGTGTTCAAATAAATTAAGGCGTCAAGGAAGTTATTCCATGACCCTAAAAATACGAAAATACCAACAGCAGCCAGGGCAGGGCGTATCAGTGGTAAAATAATGCTCCAGTAGATTCTGAAGTAGCCTGCTCCGTCAATGACGGCTGCCTCTTCCAATTCTTTTGGAATACCCATGATAAATTGCCGCAGTAAAAATACAGCGAAGGCGTTAAATAAACCACCAGGTACAATCAGGGACAGGTGGGAATCCAGCCATCCAATTTTCCCCATGATAATATATAAAGGAATCATCGTTACTTGCTTGGGAATCATCATTGTAGACAAGAAAAGAATGAATAAAACGTTTGCTCCTGTAAAACGAATTTTTGCAAACGCGTAAGCTGCCATAGATGCAGTTAGCAATGTAGCCAACACAACCGTACTAGTAATATAGAAGCTATTCCAGTATGCTTTTCCGAACGGCATTGCGGTCAATGAATTCAGATAATTAGACCATTGAATTGGATGAGGGATCCATACCGGAGGTACGAGAAAGATTTGCGACATGTCCTTCAAGGAACTGATTACCGTCCAAAGGAACGGGAAGATCATAGTAAGAGCGCCAAGAGTTAATATGCCATGAAGAATAATTTGAGATGGCTTTACCCTTTTCTTCACCTTTGTCTGTACGACTGGAATGGCTGTCTTTTTAACTGCTGTGACTATATTATTCAGCATAGTGAACCCACCTTTTCGACATTTTAAATTGGATAAGAGTGAAGATTAAAATAATCACAAACAGAATCATCGCAGAAGCAGCGCTCTCTCCCATTTTAAAGTCAATAAACCCTTGTTGATAAATATGGTATACAAGTGTATAACTAGATTTCGCAGGACCACCGTTCGTCATAACGAAGGCCTGGTCAAATACTTGGAAGGAGCCAATGATAGACATGATGGCAATAAAGAATGTTGTAGGTGAGAGCAATGGCAAGGTAATATGCCAAAATTTACGAAAACGGGAAGCGCCGTCAATTTCAGCAGCCTCATAATAACTTTTGGAAATTCCTTGTAAACCTGCGAGAAAGATAACCATGTTATTACCAAGTCCCCACCAAATACTTAAAATTGCAATTGCCGGAATAACCCAATGGGTATCGGTCAGCCACTTTGGCCCTTCAATTCCGATATGCGAAAGCAGCAGATTCAAAATTCCAAAGTCACCGTTTAAAATCCACATCCAAATAACCCCGATGGATACGGAATTTGTTACAACAGGCATAAAGTAAAATATCCGATAGATCTCCTTCCCTTTCACCTTGTTAAGCGCAACCGCAAGGAGTAAGGAAAGAATAATGCTCGCTGGAATCACTAAAACCATATAATATACTGTATTTTTCATTGCCATCCAAAAATCCGGATTTTCAAACTGCTTCAAATAGTTGGCAAAACCTACAAATGTTTTTGCACCAAACCCGTCCCATTTTGTGAAACTTAATACAAGTGCGTAAATAACCGGGAATAAAGAGAAAGCAAATAGGCCAATTAATTGCGGTGTGATAAATAAATAACCTGCTAACGTCCTTTGGCGATTATGCATGGAACTCACCCTCCGTTTTCAATGATAGTAGAGAAAGGGAAAGCATTCTATCAACTCCCTTTCCCTATGATTTTAGTAAAATTAGTTACCCGCTTTAAATTCTTCTATCATTTTCTTTGATTTTTCTGAAATTTTCTTGATGGTTGTATCCACATCTTGCTTTTTTAGGAACAACAAGTCATATTGGTCTTCAATCTCCTTGTTCAAGCCAGGAACTTGTCCTTTAAATAGTTTAGGAGAGCCGCTTGCAAAACCTGTTTCACGACCATCGATTAGATATTGTGAATGCTCAACTGTCTTGTCGCTCGTTACTATGTCATCAATACCGCTTACTGAAGGAACTGCGCTACCATTTCCGGTTAAACGCTCTTTTTGTCCTTCCTTTGATACATAGAATGTTGCAAACTTCATTGCCTCGTCTACTTCTTTAGACTTTTTGTTTACAGCAATGTATGCTACAGGAATTTGGACTGGCTCCATTTTGTTGCCAGTATTAGTTGGCCAGGAAATATAATCAAATTTGAGGCTCTTGTTTTGGCTGAACATTGGAGTTAACCAGCGCCCTGCAGCCACAATTCCCACTTGGTTGGACAGGAACATCGCATCTATTCCTTGTCCTTTTGGAAGAGATCCAGCGTACGTGATTTGCCTCTTTTTCATTAAATCGTTTACAAATTGGATCGCATCTTTCGCTTTTTGATTTTGGTCCATCACGTAATTTCCTGATTCATCAAAGGAAAGACCGCCGTTTGACCAAATCCAAGTATCCATTAGCCATTGTTCGGCTATAAATCCCTTTTTACCGGCATCTTTTAATTTCTTCGTTACTTCATTAAAGGCATTCCAATTCCATTTGCCTTCATCAAAATATTCTTGAGGCGATTTAATGCCCAGGTCTTTAAACATTTTTTTGTTGTAGTACATAACCACTGGATTACAGTCAAC
Source organism: Bacillus sp. ISL-75 (assembly GCF_018613095.1). Taxonomy (NCBI): domain Bacteria; kingdom Bacillati; phylum Bacillota; class Bacilli; order Caryophanales; family Bacillaceae; genus Bacillus; species Bacillus sp. ISL-75. Next base: position 44,145 of record NZ_JAGGQX010000075.1, on the reverse strand, counting down.
TGAGATACCGTAAATTTTGTCACCTTGCTTGGCAGCGCCCCATAGACCGACTGCATATTCATCCGGCTTGGCATAGCTCTCATCACTCTTCATGAATTTACCCAACTCAGCAAGGGCACCTTTTTTTGCCAACTTCGCCATGGTAGTGTCGCCAACATAGAATACGTCTGAAGCATTTCCGCCTTGCAGCTGGGTCAATAATTTTTGCTCATACCCTTCACTAGGCACCGGTATCATTTTAATTTTTACGTTTGGATGTTCTTTTGTATAAGCATCGATCCCCTTCTGGTATACCTTCAACTCGTCGGGATTTCCCCAAACAGACATCGTAAGGTTCACTGTTTTACCAGAGGCGCTTCCACCTGATTCTGAGGATGTTTTTGTGCTGTTGCCACTGCACCCGGAAAGGGCAAGCATGCCGGCAAGAACTGCTGGAACAATCTTAAACATTACCTTTGATTTTATTTTCATTTTGAAACCTCCCATTAAATTTGAAAAATAATAAGTTTTTTAAAAAAAGGTAAATTGCTAAGTCTTATTGGGATGCTTTTCTTTCAATCTAGTTTCATTTTCTTTCTTCAAACTTAGTTATTAATAATCTTAGATAAGTTCGTTGAATTTCTTATCACTAGATATCAAAGATACCTGAATACTATTTTTGGCAGTAACCTAAAACTTTGAATCCGCTTTCGTTTCGAGATAAAAAAATCTGCCCACAAATTCTTAACTCAAATAATATTTCCTACTAGCTAGTAAACACATATACTATATAATCAGCAGAGACTACTATATAATATTTATAACTCATTTGTTAGCTAGTGAGTCTCCGGTTTAATGTCCCTATTAAAATGTGATGGCCGTCACTAGCATTCATTAGGGATGTTAAACCTTTTTACCAATATGAAGAATCCTGTCTGCAGTTTTTCTGGATTCACCCCCTAAAGTCATATCTTCTCCCTACCTACTTTTTCACCGCTTTCTCTAATCACCAATTAAGTAGGAACGGTTACTTTCAATCGAAGTTTCCTGGTATTGATTCGATAATAATAATTTGGAACGGAAATGTTTGATTCTTGAAGCGCCTGTCGTTATTAAATTTTACCGCTTTCATAAATCCCGGGTCTTATACATACAGTCAACAAAACAAGATTTGTACATTCTTGCGGTTATTCACCTCCATTGAAGTCACTTTTTAAAAAGGTAAACTCCTTATATAATTAAGATAAAATGATAGTTAATTTGATACAAGAGTAAAAAAAACAAATGGAGGGTAATATCTTGCTGGGTGATTTATCTCAAGCTTCAATAGGTTTTCAATTTATTATGCCCATGCCTCTTTTAATGTTAAAGGGAATCGGCTGGCGCTCTTATTCATCTCCCACATATATTTGGGATGGAAGACGCCGCTCTAATGAATATTGCTTATTTCAATATACTGTAAGTGGTCAAGGAGAAATTGAGATTGAAGGGAAAATTTATAGTCAGAAACCAGGTGATGTTTTTATTGTTGAAATCCCTAGTGATCACTGCTATCGACTGCCATCCTATTCTAAAGAGTGGGAAGTACTCTATATCGAATTTTCAAAAGAAGCCATACCTTTTTGGCATCAACTCTTTAGTTTGTCCGGTCCTGTTATTTCAGTAAAAGAAGATTCAGCCTTTATGCAATTGGCTTGGACCGTCTATGAATTGGCTGTGAAAGATCAAATAAAGGATGTGTATCAGTGTTCTAAATACGCTTATCAACTGGTAATGGAGTTAACCAGTCACTTTTATCAAGAACAAAAGACAAGGCCTTTGCCTTCTAAGATTGAACTATGTAAGAAGTTTATTGATGAAACGTATCAAGAATCAATTGGGTTGGACGATATGGCAAATGCAGTAGGGATTTCTAAATTTCATCTCACTCGTGAATTTGAGAAAAAATTAGGAATGACCCCTAACCGTTACCTGACTCAAGTCCGATTAGAAAAGGCCACTCAACTATTAGTTTCTTCAACTGAAATGAATTTAGAGATGGTGGCGAAAAAGGTGGGATTTACTTGCGCCAATTATTTTGGGAAAGTTTTTAAAAAACATATGGGGATTTCTCCAATGGAATTTCGTAGGAATAATAATCATTATGATATGAATCGGATTTTATTTAAAAAGTAGTTTAACTTAATAATTAAGATCATGTATTCTTCGAGGTTGAAAAAATATGAGAAGTAGCCAAGGCTTCCTTGAAAAAGCGTTTGGCTACTTGTAATCACTTGACTCACTTAGATAATAATCAATGTTATCTCCTTCTAAATTGACTGTACGATATAAGTACATCCACTTCAACCCCATTTATAATTAATTTAACTATGGAATTCCTTCCAATTCCCTGTAGACAGAAGCATAGTATTAACAATTAAAATCCAACTGAAATTTGTGGTCGAACGAAGAGCAATAATTTACCTTATGTATATCTTTTTTACCCTTGTCCCACAAAACAAATAGTTTTATCCTGAATTATATAAGCAACAAATTGCTTAAAAAGACTTTAGAGACAAGTAATACAATAAATAATCTAGGAGAGCTATATGACTATTCAGTTTGATTCAGAGAATAAAATTTTTCATTTAAAAGGAAAAAATACAAGCTATGTTATGCAAGTAATCCGAGATGGATATTTAGTCCATTTATATTGGGGAGAAAGAATTAAAAAATATCGCAAAAGTAATCCTGTTACATTCATTGATAGAGGATTTTCACCAAATCCAGACCCGTTAGACCGAACATTTTCATTAGATACAATACCACTTGAGTATCCCGCCTATGGAAATGGGGATTTTCGATCACCCGCTTACCAGATTCAATTAGAAAATGGCTCTACTGTGACAGATCTACGTTATCTTACGCATCAAATCTATGAAGGGAAGCCAAAATTACAAGGTCTGCCATCTACTTATATTGAATCGGAAAAAGAAGCTGAAACATTAGAAATTGTCATGATAGATGAATTGATTGGATTAAAGGTTACGTTAATTTACACAGTCTTTAGAAATTTTAATGTAGTCACTCGCTCTGTACGATTTGATAATCATGGAAATGAAAATCTCAAAATCATGAGAGCATTAAGTGCTAGTGTAGATTTTCGAGACGATGAGTTCGAATTATTATCATTATATGGGGCTCATATAAACGAACGAAATATTTCTAGACGTCCGATAACGCCAGGTGTTCACATTATGGAAAGCCGTCGTGGTGCAAGTAGTCCACAACAGGATCCATTTTTGGCATTACTTCGTAAAGGAGCCGATGAAGATCATGGGGAAGTATATGCATTTAATTTCGTATACAGTGGAAACTTTTTAACCCAAGTAGAGTTAGATCAATATCGTAATACCCGAGTCTCTATGGGTATTAATCCATTTGATTTTTCATGGTTGCTTGAACCAAATGAGGGTTTTCAAACACCGGAAGTAGTTATGGTTTATTCTTCAAATGGATTAGGAGAAATGTCACGAACCTTTCACGAGCTTTATCGTACTCGTTTATGTCGAGGAAAATTCCGCGATCGTATACGTCCTATTTTAATTAATAACTGGGAAGCCACCTTCTTTGACTTCAACACAGAAAAAATCGAGCAGATTGCAAAAGAAGGAAAAAAACTTGGAATGGAACTATTTGTATTAGACGACGGTTGGTTTGGTCATAGAGATGATGACAAAAGTTCATTAGGAGATTGGATAGTAGATAAAAGAAAACTTCCCAATGGTCTAGAAGATTTAGCCATGCGTATTCGTGATATGGATATGGAATTTGGTCTATGGTTTGAACCAGAGATGGTATCAGAAGATAGCGATTTGTATCGGAAACATCCAGATTGGTGTTTGCACGTGCCAAATCGACCTCGTACAGTAGGCAGAAATCAGTTGGTTCTCGATTTATCTCGTAAAGAGGTCTGTGATTATATTATTGAGGCATTATCTAAAATATTATCAAGTACTTCAATTAGTTACGTTAAATGGGACATGAACCGTCATATGACAGAGGTTGGATCGGCAACTCTACCACCGGAGAGACAGCGAGAAACTGCGCATCGTTATATTTTGGGACTGTACCGAGTTATGGACGAGCTGACTTCAAAGTTTCCAAACATATTATTTGAAAGTTGTTCTAGTGGAGGAGGACGTTTTGATCCAGGTATGCTGTACTTTATGCCTCAAACATGGGCCAGTGATAATACAGATGCCGTATGCCGGTTGAATATCCAGTATGGTACTAGTCTGGAATACCCAATCAGCTCTATAGGCTCACATGTTTCAGCTGTTCCAAACAATCAGGTTGGCCGAGTAACACCACTTGATATGCGTGGCCATGTAGCCATGTCTGGCAACCTCGGTTATGAATTAGATTTAACAAAATTATCATCAGAAGAAAAGGGAATGATTATGCAACAGGTTGCTTTTTACAAGGAGATTCGACCGTTGATTCAATTTGGCACTTTCTACCGTATCCTTAGCCCATTTGAAGGAAATGAAACCGCCTGGTCTTTTGTCTCTGAAAATTATTCGGAAACAATAGTTGGTTATTTCAGAGTATTATCTCAACCTGCAGCATCTATTCGGATTCTCAAATTAAAAGGATTGGATCGAGATAGTTTGTACAAACATATGGAAACAGGTGAAGTGTACGGTGGGGATGAGCTTATGAACATAGGGATTACGATACCAAGAATTAAAGGAGATTTTATAAGCCTATTCTGGAGACTAAAGAAGGTTTAAACATAGTACATTGTAATGAACATGTTACCTTTTTTGCATATTATGCTGCGAGTAACTCATTTACGAATTAAACAGTTACAAGAATTGGGGTACGCATGATGATTTTACAGATTGAAGTATTAGAAGAACAGATCAATCTACTCAAAAAAGATTTGATTAAGATTGCTAAAGAAACTGGCTTAAACAGCCATGAAACAATTCGTTGTAGTCGGAAATTAGACCAATTAATCATGATTTATCAAAAATATGGAAATGCAATTAATAAAAAGAAAACAAAAGGAAATCAGCATCATCTTTTATCTACTGATTCAGAATCGGTTCTCATTATGTTATAAAATGGAACCGGTTCCTGGTAACACTTAATGGAACAAGTTGTTTTTACTACTTTATTTTTACCATGGATTGAAATTGGTTCCAAATAAAAACTTAAAACAAAGGAGAAAGGATATGAATTACAAAGAAAGCGCACAAGCCATTTTAACCGCTATTGGAGGAAAAGAAAATGTTTCAGCAGCAGCACATTGTGCGACAAGGCTGCGTTTAGTATTGCATGATGAGGGAAAAATCAATCAAGCTTCTTTAGATAGCCTCGAGGTTGTAAAAGGTACCTTTTCAACTGGAGGACAGTTTCAAATTATCATTGGTGCCGGTACAGTAAACGAAGTCTTTAAACAATTTGTTAATCTTACCGGGATTAGCGAAATGTCGACCAGTCAAGTAAAAAATGCAGGGGCGAAAAAACAGAATCCGTTTCTTCAATTAATTAAATTACTTTCAGATATTTTTGTTCCCATCATCCCAGCCATCGTAGCAGGTGGTTTATTAATGGGACTTAATAATGTATTAACCGCAAAAGATTTATTTATCCACGGAAAATCATTAATTGATGCCAACCCTAGTATTGCCGACTTAGCAGCAATGATAAATACATTTGCAAACGCTGCGTTTGTCTTCCTCCCGGTGTTAATTGGTTTTTCCGCTACAAAAAGATTTGGCGGGAATGCTTTTTTAGGGGCAGCACTTGGTATGATTATGGTTCATCCGGATTTATTAAATGCGTATGGGTATGGTGCGGCATTAGTAGCTCATAAGGTTCCAGCATGGCATATTCTCGGTCTTACAATTGAAAAAGTTGGATATCAGGGAACTGTTTTGCCGGTCCTTGCTTCCTCTTTTCTTTTAGCGAAAATTGAAATCAACTTACGAAAAGTCATTCCTTCTGCACTGGATAACCTATTTACACCTTTATTATCAATCTTGATAACTGCAGCGCTAACATTCACAATTGTAGGTCCGTTAACTCGCTCAGCAGGTAATTATTTTACGGATGGAATCGTGTGGTTATATAATACAACAGGCTTTGTTGGTGGAGGGATTTTTGGATTCTTTTATGCCCCAATCGTTATAACTGGTATGCACCAAAGCTTTATTGCAGTTGAAACTCAATTGTTGGCAAATATCGCCAAAACAGGTGGTTCATTCCTATTTTCAATTGCAGCCATGTCTAACGTAGCTCAGGGAGCAGCCACTCTTGCCGTTTTTTTCATGACGAAAGATAAAAAAATGAAAAGTGTTGCATCTGCATCAGGAATTTCTGCCCTTTTAGGAATAACTGAGCCGGCAATGTTCGGTGTGAATTTGAAACTTAAATATCCATTTATTGGAGCAATCATCGGATCTGGTATAGCCTCTGCATTTGTTACCTTCTTTAAGGTAAGAGCCATTGCTATGGGAGCAGCAGGACTTCCAGGAATTATTTCGATTAAGGTAGCCTCTATTCCTTATTATGTAATTGGCATGGTAATCTCGATGATTATTGCATTTATATTAACCCTGGTATTAGGAAAAAGAGATGCAAAAAAGCTTAGTCGGTAATGAAAATAAGGCAGCTTACTTCGTAGAGTTAAAGGGGAATCGTATTGATTCTCCCTTATTTTTTCTCCGAAGTCCTCTCAATTTTTTTGTTTAGAGAACTTGAATCTAATAATCCTCTAGATTTACATCAATATCTTTCCACTCCGGTGTACCCTTATTATGCGAATATCCCCTTTTCATTTATCAATTCATATTGTCATCAACTTAATCAATGATCAATTGATCAATTTCAACAACTTCCTTACTATCACGAAACGTCCCGGCGGATACACCAACCATTTTACGGAATACCTTATTGAAATAGTTGGCATTTGCATAACCCACTTGGGCTGCAACGTCCGTAACAGAGGAGCTTGTAGTACGAAGAAGCTCCGCCGCTTTTTGAATTCTGATTTTGGTAAGGTATTGCACAGGTGTCATATTTAGTTGGTGTTGAAACTGCTTAATAAAGTAATATCTTGAGAAACCGGATACGGCCGCTATATCGTCGAGTGTAATCGGTTCATGATAATGTGTTTGGATAAAGGAAAGAGCTTTTGTAATCTGGAGAGAGATATCTTTCGTTGTTTTTTCAATATTTCTTATGAAACGGTAACACTCCATAATAAACTCGTAAGCTTTTGCAGAGGCATAATATGCATCTGTAATCCTTTGATCATATGTCTCTTGATAGATTTTCAGTAAAAGCTGGATCAACTTTGAATTCGGAGGTACTTTCAAGACAGGACCACTCTGTTCCTTCATAAACCGCCAGCAATCGGCTGCTTCTCTTCCTACTAATGTAATAAACATAAACTCCCATCCCTCGCTATCCTTTGGAAAATAATATCGATGATCGCTAGGAATCTCGACAATGAATGCTTCTCCAGCCTTCACTGTATAGCTTTTATCCGCTATGTCAAGCCTTCCTGATCCTGACAGAGTGTATTGAAAAACATAAGTGTCAACATCTTTCCGCTTTAATCCATGCCAATCATAAACCGTGCCGGGCATTTTTTCTTCCCGTCCAAGCACGAAAATGTTTGCTACATCGTTAGGAAGCACATCTTGAAAACGAAAACCGTACGTTCGATAATCCTTCACAGGTTTCTCTCTATTTATAAAGGACAATATTTTACCCTCCAATCACACTAACTTACCATTGAGGTTATTAGGTAAACGTTTTAATATTATTATAACAACAAAAAATACAAAGATGAATACGGGGAATTAATTTGGTTTTAAAGCAATTTTTTATCCTATTAGAAGATTCTATAGGCATTCCCGGCTTCACTTTATAGGAGGTAAATTTATGTCAAAAATCACGTTTATTGGAGCAGGAAGTACCGTTTTTGCAAAAAATGTTCTTGGTGACTGTATGTCCGTTCCCGCATTAGCTGGGTTCGAGTTCGCATTATTCGATATAGACAAGCAACGCTTAAAAGACTCGGAAAATATGTTAAATAATTTAAAACAAAGCTTACAAGCAAACATAGTTGTGAAAGCGTATTCGGATCGCAAAGAAGCATTGCGAGGAGCAAAATACGTTATTAATGCCATTCAAGTTGGTGGCTACAAACCAAGCACCGTTATAGATTTTGAAATACCTAAAAAATATGGCCTGCGTCAAACAATTGCTGACACAATCGGGATTGGCGGAATTTTCCGTTCGCTTCGTACCATTCCGGTTTTGTGGGATTTCGCTAAGGATATCGAAGAGGTATGTCCGGATGCCCTGTTTTTAAACTACACAAATCCGATGGCAACATTAACAGGAGCAATGCTCCGCTATACAAATGTTAAAACAGTTGGATTATGTCACAGTGTACAAGTTTGTAGCGAGCACCTCTTTAAATCCTTAGGTCTGGATCATGAAGGAGTTGAAGAAAAAATCGCTGGTATCAATCATATGGCCTGGCTCCTTGAGATCAAACGCGACGGCAAAGATTTATATCCGGAAATTAAACGTCTTGCGAGAGAAAAACAACAAACAAAACATGATGATATGGTCCGCTTCGAGTTAATGGACAAATTCGGATACTACGTAACTGAATCATCTGAGCATAATGCTGAGTACCATCCGTACTTCATTAAACGCAATTATCCGGATTTAATTGAGAAATTCAATATCCCTCTAGATGAGTATCCGCGTCGTTGTGTAGAGCAAATTGAACGTTGGGGAAAAATGCGCGACGAGATAGTCAATAATGCGCAGCTTACCCATACTCGTTCTCACGAATATGGTTCCCGTATTATTGAAGCGATTGAGACGAATGTTCCATTTAAATTTGGCGGGAACGTTTTAAATAAGGGGCGCCTAATTAGCAATTTACCGGAAAAAGCTGTTGTTGAAGTATCATGCGTTGCTGACCGTAGTGGCATCAATCCTTGCTATGTAGGTGATCTTCCAGAACAGTTAGTAGCCCTCAACCGTACAAATATTAATACACAGCTTTTAACAATTGAAGCAGCAGCAACGAAAAAGAGAGAACACATCTATCAGGCAGCAATGCTTGACCCTCATACGGCCGCTGAATTATCAATGGATGACATTATTGCGATGTGCGATGATTTAATTGATGCACACGGTGACTGGATTCCAAAATTTGAAGGTCGTAAGACTTATTCCGGAATTTCCTTAACGGTGTAAATGTTTTGCTGGTAGTTTAGCATCCCTATATAAATAAAATTGAGCCCAATTTCTCAGAATTAAAATTGAGAAATTGGGCTTTTTTGTTCCCCCTTCATATAAATAGCTGTGATTTCATTTGTAAATAAGAATGTACACCAGTTATAGGGTTAAAAGCCCATTAAAAATTAGCCTCAACTGCTTGGAAATCACCCAAAGTTTTTTTACCATGTTTTTTCACTTATAAAAAAATGCATTTTGCAAAATAATATTACATATTAACTTTACGGAATTATAGAAAAGTAGTTTCAGGACCAACACCAAACTCAATACCATCTAAACTGGCTTCAAATAAATATTTTTTTTAATCCGTTTTAGCAAAAGGTTTTATTAAACATTAATTTTAACACTACAATAAATCTTTAAAAAATAAAAGACCGCTCTGATGTATACGGCCACCCAAAAGTGCCAACTCTGCCATTTTTCAGAGCCACTTCGGACAGATTTCAGAGCCACCTCTGCCATGGCGAGTGCCACCTCCTGTATAATGAATTTGCACAATAGTGTGCAAATTCATTATACAGGAGGTTTTTTTGTGATCAAATATCGTGAAATTCTGAGATTGAACGACCAAGGTCTCAGTAACCGCAGTATTGCTTCAAGTTGCGGTTGTTCGCGCAATACCGTTAATAATGTGATAAAAAGGGCTGATGAATTACAGGTTTCCTGGCCACTTGAGAAAGACATCACTGATACTGACCTTCAGAATGTCCTCTACCCGGAAAAGGGTAAGTCGGATTTGAGGAAGCAGCCTGATTGTTGTGAGATATTAGTTTGTATTGTAAATCAGTATTAGGCATTACATCAGAATAAGTGACGGAGGAAGTAATTTTTTGTAGTGTTCTCTTTTTATCATTATCTGTGAATTTATCATATCCTGAGATTGAAACCTTATCTTGAATCACTTGTGCATCTTGGATGTTATCTAAATTCCAGCCTAAGGAATACTCCCCCATTTTAATTTTCACGAGATTTTTTTACTTGTCTTTTTAGCAAATTGAATATTTACTTTATTATCTTTATTAACCAAAACTTTATCGTTGGTTTCGGGATCTGTTGAGTCATTTAAAGTGTTATCTATATCTTTCCATTGCCCATTTACATTGTAATGAACTGGATAGGGATATACATCCGCTTCGTATGTATGATCCTTTAATAAAAAATGCTTAACGTTTTCTTCCCTTTTACTCAAATCTTCCTCCACTATATCTTTTGATCCAGCTGGAGGAGATTTAAATTGAGACGGAAGATTGTCTGAATTAACTGTTTCTTTACTATATGCTGCATTTGTCTGAAATGGTAAAAGCGAAATAACCAACAATATTGATACGAGAATAGATGTTGCTTTTCTTATCAATTGGCTCATTTTTAAACCCCCTATTTAAAAATATGCAAAATATTCAAAATCTTCCGTTTACATGATTTCAGTCCCTCCCTCCTTTATCAATATTTTCCTAGAATGGATAAATAATACTACCATTGATATACAATAAACAACAGATATTTACATTCAAAACTCGACAAAAAATGACATAGTTTAATTCTTTTAATAGTTAAATAATAGTGGATATCTAACTCCATATTTTAACTTGTGATCCAGTCCTTAGTAATTTAACAGTCGACAAAAACTTCTTTATTTTATAAACTACTTGTGATAGATGTAATTTTCGGTAAATAAATGTAAAAAAATAGAAAGAATCACTGATGGCATAGGGAAATTCAGATAATACTTATCCTTCTTTGAAAACTATTTAGTTACAAGGAAAGAGTAGAAAAATAGACTAATATTCACAGAAAAACACAGGGGGAAAGAAATGAAAGGTAAGATAACTAAAGAAAGATTTAATAAAAAACGACTACTGACAGGTTTAGCTACTACTATTTTGATTACAGCTTTTCCATGTTTTAATGGTACGCATATTGAATTGTTTCAACCTAATTTTGTAAGTGCCGAATCGCTAAATTATACCGCTACTGAAAACTTAAATATTCGCAGTGGGCCATCTACTAAATATGCAATACTTGGAACAGTTAAGAAGGGATCAAACCTCAACATTATAGGAAATGCAACAGGTTGGTATAATGTAATTTATAATGGCAAAAAAGGGTTTGTAAGCGGTCAATATGTAAAAGTCTCGAATTCTCCAACCCCAGTAAGTGATCAATATGTTACAACCTCCGATTTGAATGTTCGTAGTGGGGCTTCTGTGGCATATCCAATTCTTGGTGTACTAAAAAAGGGGTCATCTTTAACTGTACATTCCAAACTTTCTAATGGTTGGTACCAAATTAATTACAGTGGACAACAAGGATTTGTAAGTGGAAACTATGTGGAACTAGTAAATGATTCAAATTCATTTACAATGAATGTTCCATTAGTTCTGCAAAATCCAGAGCTGCCAGCTGGGTGCGAAGTTACGAGTTTAGATATGGCCCTTCTATACAAAGGGGTTAATATAGATAAGATAACGTTAGCTAATAAGATGCCTTATACCACTACTCTTGACCCAAACAAAGGGTATGTTGGAAGCCCATATAACCGTACAGGTTACACGATCAACCCAGTTAAGCTCCAAGAGTTGGCAAAGGTTTATCGTCCTGGCAGTACAGACCTAACTGGAGCTAGTATCAATATCCTTGAAAATGAAATCAGAAAAGGCAACCCTGTGCTAGTATGGTATACAATCGGATATGGGGATGTAACGGACTTAAACCATTATAAATATCAAAACAATCAAAAATACTGGTGGCCTCAACCCTTGCACTGCATTGTTGTAACTGGAGTGAGCCCAATGAATTTTTACATAAATGATCCTTTAAATGGAAACAAAAACTATCCAATCAACAAAACTCGTTTTAACAAGATTTATACAGATATGGGAAAGCGTGCGTTAGTTGTCCGATAATAAATTCTATAAGTATTAAAGTTTAATAAATTTGTCTAGAAGTTTTATTTTCCATTAGAAATCGATAGATTGGTAAATTATAGTGGAACATTTTTTTGTATATTGGTACAAGAGACAATTTTTATCAAAAAGTAAAGTGGTATATCTATGATTAAATAGTACGAACATCAAGCACCTGTTAAGGTGCTTATATTTTTCACTAATTTCAAAATACATATAATGTATATTATATGCTTAGTTAAATTCAGGTTAAGCATAGAGCAAACCTTTAAAGAGTTGCTCTTTTTAATTTTCTGTTTCTTCTCTTTTAGCCCTCTTTGGTTTTAAATCTATTACTTTTACATCCTCTGTCGAATTCACCATCCTACAAAATTCGCTAATTCCTCAAACTGCAAATCTTCTAATTCAATTCCTTGCTAAAGCAGACAAAAAAAGAGGTGACTCGAAAATGCAGTTGATCAACAACCATTTGATTCAGCCTCTTTTTTATGCGCTTTTCTTTATACTCAAATTTACTCTTTTCTTAATACCTCCCATATGATTAAGGATTAAACACAACAGAGAGAGAATAGATAATAATGTAAAGCTTATAAAATAATGGCCAGTTACATCTTTTGTGAATCCAATGATAATGGGAGGAAAGAAACCTCCGATTCCTCCAACTGCGCCGACAATACCTGTTACCGATCCTATATTATCTGATGAGACTTCAGGTACCATCTTAAAAACTGCTCCATTTCCGATCCCAAACAAAATGGCGATTAACAGACAACTAACACTGAAGAGAATAAAATTCCCCATCGAAAAAGCGATAACCAATCCACATAACAATACACCACTAAAAACAATGGTTAACAATCTTTTTGCTCCAAACTGATCGGATAGATACCCACCAACCGGACGTATAAACGTAGCTAATACAACGAACCCTGCTGTTTTTATTCCAGCATCAAGGGCCGTAATGTGATACAGGTCATTCAACAAAGTAGGTAAATAAATACTAAAAGTAACAAAACCTCCAAAGGTAAGGCAATAATAAATAGATAATAACCAAGTTTCTTTAAATTTTAATACGGACAATGCTTCCTTTAAAGTCTTGGTCTCTCTTAGTCTTTGGCCATCTTGAGTTCCTATCCAAAAGATAATGGACATAACCCCCAATGCAAATGCAAGGCTCCAAAATACCCACTCCAAACCATATGATGTAAAAATCATCGGAATGAAAAAACTAGCCACTGCCGATCCCAAATTTCCCATACCCGCAATTCCTAAAATGAAACCTTGTTTTTCTGGTGGAAACCATCTAGAAACATAGGTAATGGAAACAGCAAACGTTGTTCCTGCCATACCAATAAAAAATGCCCAAAACAACATCATGGCATAAGAATGAGCAAAACCAGCTCCAACCATCGGTAAGACAAGAAGTAATATGGTTAAAGCATATATCTGTCTACCACCATATCGATCGGTTAAAATTCCCATAGGAATACGCATCAAAGAACCTAACAGAACAGGTGTAGCGATTAGAATGCTTTTTTCTAGAGCACTTAATTGGTACATTTTTTGAATTTCCGTAGCGATTGGTGCAAAGACCGACCAAACTGTAAAACAAACAATCATCGATAAAGTTGATAAAATTAGTACTGATGCTTGACCCTTCTGTTTCACCATACCAACTCACCTTTCATTTCTCTTGATATTAATTGTTCTAGTGGAACTCACTATTCTATTTATACAAACATCTTCTCTTTCTCTTTATCAGGAAACCAGGAATGTTCTCCTGATAAATTGACGACTTCTCCTATGCCTAGATTGGCAATCTGTTCTTTTTTCACGATTTTTTCAATTGTTTCAAGAGTGCCAAGAACTGTTCGCCGGTAACCGTCCCTGTCCCTTGTTCAATGATCGCGATCGGAGTTTAGGGATTCTTTTTACAGGCCCGTAGTTGTTGATATATATAAGGAAGGTTTTTGATTCCCATGTAAATAGCAAGGGTATCAACACCCTTTGCTAAGTATTCCCATTTGAATACTATCCAGTTTTCCAGTCGCCGCAAAGTGTCCTTCTTGCGTCTCTTTTTCTAAAGGAAAATTCATTCCTTGACTTTTTAACTCTTTTTCCAGCATTTTTGATGCTATGCGATCAAGCTGCTTTCCATTAAACAGCTGGATATATGAACAACATTCACTTCCATTCCAAGGTTTAGCAACCCTCTGGCAGCTTCTAAACCTAGCAATCCGACGCCAATTACTACTGCTTTTCTATATTGTTTCGATGTTTCAATCATTTTTTGGCAATCTTCAATTGTTCGGAATGTGATAACCCCTTCTTTATCAATACCAGGAATAGGAATAAGAAACGGAACCTGTCCCTATAATGAGTGTGTCATACGGCACTTCTCTTTTTTTGTCTATTTTTACGATCTTTTTCTCTATGTCAATTTGTACAACTGCTTCTCCTGTGAAGAGTTGTATATTCTGCTCTTCATACCAATCACGATCATTTATCGTAATATTCTAAAACGATGTGCTGCCCTGCAGTAATCGACAATATGATGCGATTATAATTAACATTCGGTTCGCTTCCAAAACAGTAATGGCAAATAGATCGGGACCATTCTCTAAAATCTCCTCGATGCAACGCATACCCGCCATTCCATTCCCAACTAATACTAACTTTTGTTTATCCATTCTAAAACCTCCAGCAAGTTAAAAAAGATGATGGCTAAAACATACCTACTATCCTAGTATTTCATAAAATCTATTAAAAGAAATGAATCATGTCATATATCCTCACATAAAAATAATCGGAGGAAAACCCGATCTTCTTTTTGAGGGGAGGCATTAAAATGCTGTCAAAACATAACATTGAGGGCCATGACCAGCCTAAAAGAAGTCTAAATTAAACTCGACGGGAATGAAAATAGAGAAAAACCCATGTTTCAACAATGTTTAAAACATGGGTTTGTCTACGTTCTTAAACGATTTTGATAATCGTTATTGTATTTTATTATTAAAGATTACTTTCTCCACATCATGCCTGACAGTTTTGTGACCACTCTTAATACCTTTTCCAATTGCTATAAGCATAACGTCCAAATACCTCTCAGAAATATGCAATGCCGACTTAAGCTGTTGGGAATCATACCCTGACATTGTAATTGTTTCAAGACCCGCTTCATTAGCCAGTAAAATTAATGACATGGAAGCCAGGCTTGCATCTCTTGTTAATTCGATACTTAAATCTTCTTTTGATTTATTTGCATAATAACTTATTGCAGCACCTGCCAAATAATCTCTTAGTGTTGCATCAAAAAAACCTGCCTGAAATCCTTCTTCATGTATCTTTATGATATTTTCTTTCTCAAAAGCATGGTAATCCCCAAGTATCACAATTAATGTGGATGCTTCTGTCACTTGTTGTTGATCAAAGGCTATCGGTAACAACAAATCTCGCAGATGAGCATCGTCTATGACTAAGTATCGCGTTGCTTGTATATTATTTCCGTTAGGCGACTTACTAGCACTTTCAATCAATGATGTTACCGTTTCTGAACTGACTTTATAGTTTGAATCATAATGCCTAACGGAACGTCTTTTTTCCAAAATATCCTTTACACTCATGGTATCCACTCCAAATTTTTTTTTTGCTACAACACCGATTATAATAGACACTAAACTAAGAGAAAATAACGCACATTAATGTGGCATAGCCACTTTTTAGTGCCTATTAGGCTTAAACATAATATACGAGGGGGAATAAAGGGTGGGGAGTCAAAACACTGGAATTAATATTTTCATGAATACAGTAGGAGGAAAGTGGAAATGTCTAATCCTCTATTTCTTGAGCCAAAAATCAATGCGGACAAAAGAATTTTATGAAAGAATCCCAGCAATTACACAAAAAGTTTTGACTGATCAATTAAAGCAGTTAGAAAAAGATGGGATAGTCCGAAGAGAAGTATTTAAGGAATTACCTCCAAAAGTAGAGTACAGCTTAACGGAGTTAGGTGAATCATTTGTACCAGTTTTAAACACAATGTGTGAGTGGGGGAATAATTATGCGGTTGTAAGAGAGATAGATCGAGATGAGGAAATTTGTTGTCATTATAGTTAAATCTAATTTTTATAAATTGTAAAGATTTATTCAAGTAGATTAATCTTTAACTAAACTCAAATCCTCATTATAATATAAAAATCCATTTTCATTTTTAATACCTTGTTCAACAATCTAGCCCAATACACAAAGAATGAGCGCAATTCTTTTTAAAGAAATGCGCCCGATTGCGGAAGATTAAAAAATGCGAAAGAGCTGCAAAAATGGCTTCTAAGTTCTTTGACTAACGCACCCGTTCGCAAGAACGAAAAAGAGAAGAGATAGGATTATATACAATTTAGTAAACTAGAATTATTTCTAAAATGATGGATTTTTTGATGTTATTAACACCAAATATTTGTCTTAAGAGCACTGCTGGATTACAAAAAAGTGCTTATGGCACTTCAAAGTGCGTACTTCTCAAGTGTGGTTCCATGATGCAAAATAACAGTGAACAAAGCACAGTATAGAAGGAGCTGCAACACTATGAATAATGAATCTCAATCAACACGCAAAGTCGCCTTGGTCGTAGGCGCAAATGGTGTCATCGGTCGCAACCTCATTGATCACCTCATTACTCTCCCTGATTGGGACGTGATCGGCGTATCGCGTCGAGGCGGTGAATCTGTCGGCCGTGTCCGGTATGTAGCTGCGGATCTACTCAATATAGACGACACCCGCGAGAAGTTAAGTGGTTTAACTGAGGTAACACACATCTTCTATGCCGCCTATCAGGACCGTCCAACTTGGGCCGAACTTGTTCCGCCCAACCTCGCCATGCTAGTGAACACCGTAGAAGCGATCGAACCAATCGCGTCGGGCTTAAAACATGTTAGTTTGATGCAGGGATACAAGGTATACGGCGCACATCTCGGCCCGTTCAAGACCCCGGCTCGTGAGACAGACGCTAACCATATGCCGCCAGAGTTCAATGTTGATCAGCAAGATTTCTTAGAACAAAGGCAAAAAGGTAAGGCTTGGACTTGGTCGGCGCTCCGTCCTTCTGTAGTCTGCGGCTTCTCTCTTGGAAATCCGATGAACCTCGCTATGGTTATTGCGATCTACGCCTCAATTTCGAAGGAGCTTGGACTTCCGCTGCGGTTTCCGGGCAAGCCGGGTGCTTATGACAGCCTCTTGGAGATGACAGATGCGGGGCTTCTCGCGAAGGCAACAGTATGGGCGGCGACTGAAGAGCGTTGTGCCAACCAGGCATTCAACATCACGAATGGCGATCTGTTCCGCTGGAATGAATTATGGCCGAAAATCGCTCACTACTTCGGCTTGGAGACGGCGCCTCCGCTGCAGATGTCACTGGACGTTGTCATGGCGGACAAGGAGCAGATTTGGAACAAAATGGGCGATAAACATGGGCTTGCTCGGCATTCCTATAAAGACGTATCCTCCTGGCGATTCGGTGATTTCGTGTTCTCTTGGGATTACGATTTCTTCGCCGACGGAACTAAGGCCCGTCGCTTAGGTTTTCACGAATACGTCGATACCGAAGCGATGTTTATGAACATCTTCGACGACTTCCGCAAACGCAAAGTCATCCCATAAACGAAAAGCCGGCCTTGTATATTAGGTCGGCTTCTTATATGTCATATACGTCTTTAAGCTGTGGATTGGCCAGAACAGTAGCCCTTCCCCCGTACTTTCTCTCTATATGCGAATCCCCCCACCTACACATTAGATGCAGGATCTCCTTTAGACTCCAGCCGTAGTCTGTCAACCCATACTCGACTTTTGGTGGAACCTGATTGTAAGAAATGCGTAAGATGACGCCTTCCTCTTCAAGCTCCCGAAGTTGTTGCGTTAACATTTTTTGGGTAATTGCGGGTATCAAGCTTTTCAATTCATTGTTACGTTTCTTGCCAAATGTTAGATGAAAGAGAATCACAGGTTTCCACTTTCCTCCAATTACCTCCAAAGTTACCTCTACCGCAGTGTTGTAAATCTTATCAGGGTCCTTCATTACACACCTCGCCTCCCTTTTCCGAATATTTCGACACAGGTCACTGGTAAACATCCGATGAATTGGAGCCATTAAATGTCCGTCTTTGAACATTATAACTGCAAGCAAAATATTGTGCTATCCTGCCCCTGTTAATTGAATAACTTATAGTTCGATTACTTACGAATAATCCCTTCTCTTATTCAAGAATATGGCCCTAAACAAAAATAGACGCATCTTTTGTTAAAGAATTGCGCCCGATTCTTTAATAATACATGAGCTTCTTTTAGCTGGATTTGATATAAAACGAATTGTAGAACCTTGTGTCAGAATAACGGCAGAGTATTTTGTTTTAGCCATGCTATTATGGTATCATAATGATATTTTAATTAAGCGCATTCCATTCCACGGAATGTTGCTTTTTTCTATATATCGACACTCCACTCCTGGTTACTTTTAGATGAGGATGTAGTCTCAAAGTAACTTACTTCCCCCTCCTTTATGGGCAGTGATGTCAGCTGCTAAGGTGTGGATCGACACGGCGTGCCATCTGCCGAAGTAAAGGTGGCGTAAAAATCCTCCTTTTGTTGCATGCAAATTTAAGAATGTAAATCACTCAATATTTCAATGATATTTCACAAAAGCGCCCTTTAATGGAATAGCCTTATTTCTGAAGCAATGCTCATTAACTCGTTCAGTGATTCTCTGGCTTGTTGTTATTAAAAACTAATTGCCAGGCAGTTGGATGCCGCGCCAGCCGCTTACATCGCATTGGCCATATTCATTATCACCCACAGCAACCACCGTGCCGTCCGATTTAAGCCCGACGGTATGGGCACAACCCGCCGCTATCGCCACAATATCGCGCCAATCACTTACATTACATTGGCCATACTCATTCCAACCCACAGCCACCACAGTACCGTCCGATTTAAGGCCGATGGTATGATTACTACCCACCGCTATCGCCACAATACCGCGCCAGCCGCTTACATCGCATTGGTCATGTTTATTCAAACCCACAGCCGTCACCGTACCGTCCGATTAAGACCTATTGTATGAAGATAACCCGCTTCGACCGCCACAATATCGCACCAGCCGCTTACATTGCATTGGCGATACCGATTATTACCCACAGCCGTCACCGTGCCGTCCAATTTAAGACCGATGGTATGCCAGTCACCCGCCGCGACCGCCACAATATCATGCCAGCCGCTTACATTGCATTCACCTTCATTATTTCGTCCCACTGCTACCACCGTGCCATCCGATTTAAGCCCAATGGTACGACGCCAACCCGCCGCAACCGCTACAATTTCGCGCCAGTCGTTTACATCGCATTGGTCATGCTTGTTCCAACCCACAGCCGCCACAGAACTGTCAGATTTAAGACCGATTGTATGAGCATTACCCGTGTTCGTCGCCATATGAACATTACCAGCCGCGACCGCCACAATATCGCGCCAGCCGCTTACATCACATTGGCCATATTTATTATCACCCACAGCCGTCACTGTTCCGTCAGATTTAAGCCCAACGGTATGACGACGACCCGCCGCTATGGTATCTTTAGGCCACCGTTTCACCTTTAACACCGCTTCTTTCGGTGAAATGTAATCCATGTTTTACCTCCTTGAATTAAGCAACCCTGCAGTTACCTGACAGTATATGTAACTTTACGATTGCTCGTCAAATGTAAGCAACTGTATGGTTGTGTGATAAAGGAACCATATCTAACTGTCCTTTTAGTTTATTCCATTATCTGGCCCTTTAATGGAATAACATGACTGGCGTTTTTAAACACCTTTATTGTAAATGTAACAACTTTATTTGTAATGAAACATCTTTATTGTCATCCAACAAGGAGTCCTGCCGACAAAACGCGGATATCGTATGTTAGACATTTTTCAGAAGATAAAACCCTGATTTTTTTACGCTAGGGTACCTCCAACATTTTGACGTGCAACTCACACTAATTACTAAATGGAAAAAAAGCCGATCTCGTACGCAATACCACCCAAATTTCAGACACCATTAGTTCAACTGAAACGGCTACTACAAAAATTCAATACGATAAAAACAACCCTACTGACGTTACAGATCCAAATCAAAACAAGACAGTTTACAGTTATGATCAAAATTCAAATACAAATTTCAATGATGAATCCTCAACGGCAAGAGGCTGATGCGAAAACCTATGATTCCAATGGAAATGTTACTTCAAGTACAGAACTTGGAGCCCCGACATACAATCTATTGGAAAATGGTAGTTTTGAAAGATTAGATTCATCTACAGGGAATTTTATTGGATGGTATAAAGATGGAAATACATCAGCCATTTCTTCTGATTATATAAATGCATACGGGACAAAGAGCGTGAAAATGTCCAGTACTACTACCACAGATGCGTATCTTTGGAGTGATTATGCTTCTGTGAATCCTGGAGAAAAAATCACACTTTCTTCTTTTGGTCGGATGGTTAATGTAACCGGTAGTGGTGGAGCTGGTATTGCTCTTTATTTTTATGATAAGGACGGTAAGTTTATTAAATATTCCGGTACAAGTGGATATACAGGGACAGGAATGGTAGATTTACTTGTAACTGATACGGTTCCAGCTAATGCTACTTATGCGTATGCGTTATTGACACTTTCTAATGCATCAGGAAGCGTTTGGTTTGATGGGGTTCAAATGGAAAAAGCCCCAAAATCAGATGAAGGGAATATACGAACTGATTTTAACTTTGTAAAAGAACCTCAAAGTTTAAATTTTTATTCTTATGCCAAAAATAACCCGATTATGAATATCGATCCTACTGGTAACTTCTTTGTAACCAGATACGGGCATTGGTATGGTTATACTTTTTTGCTTTATTTAACTAATACTGAAACAAAAAATTTAGCTTATGCTATAGGTACAGGGTCAGGTACATTGGCTTATATATCAAATTATATTAAACATCCAATTGGTGCTTCGGTGGGAAAGACTATCTCCTATGTAGGGAGAATCTATGCCACAACACTTACTTTCAAAAATAACGGAAGGGGAGTAGTCATCTATTTTAGATGGAATTCTAGCTTTACCCTTATTCTTATTTGGCTGTAGTACTGTTCAAAATATAGAACCTACTGCGAAAGCAACTGAAAAACAAGAACATGTGTCTGAAAACCAGAAAGACAGATCAAAGAAAGAAAAAAATAGAGCAAAATCTTTATCTGATATCTACATCCCTAACCCGCAAGTATCTAATGATACGGAGCTTCTTCAAGTAGGGCAAACGATAAAAGATAGTAAAGGTACAATAACCTTAAAAGAGATTGCCGCACAGAATAAGATTTATACGGTTGGACCAATTGATTTGAGAATCAAGAATGTTAAGCTGATTCACAATATGCCGACCTATTCGTTAATGGATTACTTTCATTATTACACAGAGGACTATGAAGAATTTGAATTTATTAAAGTGGAAGTAGAGCTAGTCAATAAATCAGATCAAACAGTTCATTTTGGACCAGTTGCTCATCTAACAACAAGCAATGGTGGGATCAAAACTTTCGAAGATGACTTTTATATAGAGTACTTTGGCGGAGAATTGGAGCCAAAGGGTTCAAAGCAAGGAGCACTTGGGTTTATAGTAAAAAAATCAACCCCTGATATAAAATGGATAGCTATTCAAACCAGTGAGGTACTTGATGAAAATCATAAGGAATTAGGTAATTCACAAAACATTAAAATTAAATTGAATTAAGTTTTCTGTTATTAAAAAAAGACCTGTGGAGGTCTTTTTTATATAGTCGATATTAGGGGAATGTTCTCCATTCTATTGGTGGTGCATATGATTCATGTCAGGACTGTCGTTAAAATTCAGAGCACCACTTCCAATGGTTGCGACTAAACCAATAATTGACAGGGATAAAACGAATGAGAGAAAAAGTGTAATAAAATTTGTTCCTTTGATAGGATTTTCCTTAACTGCCATTTTATTCACCATGATCATTAAAGATAGTACGGAAAGTAAATAAATGATATCCATTGCAATGACCATGAAAACGACACGGTTTCCAGGCATCATGTCTCCAAGCATAGCCCCCATCATGGCTCCCATAAAACTTGCTGACATGGCTTCTATAATTCCCGACACCCCAAAAAGTTTTCCGATAAAATAAGCTAAAACACTACTGACGGCAATCGATAATACGGTTGTATAAGCTAATTCTCCTGGTAATAATAGTGCTAGCAAGAGGCCAACAATCGTACTGCTTACCATGCCTAGTGACATCGAAATACACTTACCCGTCATGGAACTGACGTACTGTTTTTTGGCAGCAGTATGAATGCAAAAGTAAATCGTGTAGGCAACAATAATGATCGAACTAATGAATACTAACATACTTACAACCTCCTAGTTAGGATAAGGGAGTTGGTTTTAAAACCAACTCCCTTATCCTTTATGAATGGCAAGAATCCCCCGTTTTCATGCTGCACGCTGATGTTTTAGCCTTCGGGCGCGGAAGGTCTAGTGCTGGGTTACGATCGAAAAATCCTACAGGCTTTAATTGGAAACTTTGATACGCAGTTGGCATTACCGGCCAGTCTTCTGGTCGTGTGATATGGTGGTGCCCCATTGTATACCAAACAACAATATCTTCATTCTCAATTGGGCGATCCGCTTTTACAAAATGCTCTAAACTGTCTCCCCCCTTAGATTGGTTAGGATATTTTCCGGATGCATACATTTGATTACGGTCATATTTCGTTACATGAAGATGGTTTTTAATAAATCCTGCACGTTGAATGACGGTTGCATCTTCACTCGCAAACGGAAGGCAATTTTCACCAGTCACAAGTTTATATCCTACTGGTTGACCAACAAAGTTCTTTGAATTTGTATTAACGATTTTCCATGTTTTTTGTGAAGCCAAATCAATATTGCTGACGGACTCAGTTTCCGTTTTAAAGGTCTTTGAAATCGTATAGAAAGCATTATTATTTGGATTATTTGGACCTGGCTTTTCTGAAACCGTATGTGATTCCACTAGGGAGTTTCTTACCCCATCAAGAATTGGATCGATACGGAAATTAAAGAAATGTTGATGGTATGGTGCATTAACCTGCGGAGCAACTTCTGTTCCATACTTTGGCTTTTCACCTTCATCTAGAGCACCCACATTTAAGATTCCTGTCAATTTCACTTCGCACTCAATCGTTCCATCTGGATAGAAAGACCAGAAGAAACCATAATCATAGTTTGCTACTGTTGCAAAGAATGAGATAACCAGACGACGTGAACGACGGACTTCCACTCGATTGGTTCTCCAATCGGTATGCTTCCAAGCCACCCCGTAATCTTCTTCATGAAGACATACAGCATTTTTCACTGTAAATGGTTCACCTTTACTATTTGACATAACCGCATCAAAGTACTGAATATGACCAACACAGTCACACCCCAGTTCCAATGAATTAGCTAGCTGGCCGATTCCGTACTCCCCTGCATCAAAAGCATTTTGCCAGTTATGTGCAGGGTTTGTATCACTGTAAGGAACAACCATCTCGGATAATGCGGCCCGGTAAAGAATCGGGCGGACTTTCCCTTTATCCTCATATCCTACTGTGTGTAAAACAAGCCCTTCTCTTGGGGTAAAACCAAATCGAATATTCCATTTTTGCCATTTAATACAATGGCCATCCAATTCAAAACTTGGACCGTCTGGTTGAATAATTTCCAAAGGTTTTACATCTTGGCGAGTATTAATTGGGTAACTCTTTGCTTCTTCAGGTGTAAAAGCACCATCAGTAGGTGGGAGTGGTTTCACACCATAGTCTTCAATCCTATCAATTTCCAACTTATTTACATCCACTACTGCGATCAGACCTGTAATTGGATAAGCATAGCCGTTTTCTCCCTCTGCTGGTCTGACCCATGCTAATGCACGAACAAGTCTTTTACCCTCGTCTTCTGGAATATTAAAGTAACCGGATGACCAAGGGTCTACCATGACCAAACTTGGATCTGTAATTCCACGTTTTAATAGAGCTGCTTGATAATCAGGATCATTTTTAACTAACTCTTCAACCGCTTCAAATTCATCCAGTATAAATCCAGGACGAACATCTGGAATGAGTTCCCATGAAACAACTGTATCTTTTGTGAGAGATACAACGGCTTCATAAGTTTCATTCGTATCTGGTTCTAATAGAATGATAAATACTTCCCTGTCAAAAGGCATTCCCTCTTTAAAATTAAGGACTAATTCTTTTTCCGGCTCATGCAATACCACTTGTGCAAATCGGGCTGATTCACTCAACTCTTTTTCCCTTCCTAGAATCGCGACCGCTTTTGTAATTTCTTCAGCTGTTAATGGCTCTAATGGATGAATAGCTTGGTTTACTTTCATTTCATGTGTTTGCATAAGTGTTTCCTCCCTTAAAATATTGAATCTAGTATTGATTACTTGTGTCTTGATAAATTTAAGAATAGTCTCATTTCTAATGTATTTATTGTAAAAAACGAAAATATGTCACATTTCATACAATTTCTATGTCATATTTCCTTACATATTGAGAAAATATATCTAATTCAAGTGTTATTATTTTTTTGAACAAATATTCAAACATATCGAATCATTTAATGTCAACCAGATACCACTAATCAATTCATGCTTTAATTAAGAAAGGATTGAAGGAACATGCCTTTACAGAATAGAAATAACTATTTTCCCTCCCAGCCTGAAATACAGAGGAATACTTTGCGGTATCAAGAACTTAAACCGATTGGCATGTGGTTTAGTAAAGATATCGCACTCTTCTTCCAATTTAAAACGGAGAATCATTCTGCTACGAGTCTCTCGCTAATTCCTGATGGTTGTTTTGATATGTTATTTTGCTGTGATCCCAGTATTCCAACGGCCTTTCTTTGGACCAGTCCCTTCCATCGAAAAAAACAACCTGAATTCCGTAAAGACTGTGAATATTTTGGGGTTAGATTTTTCCCGGAGCAAACTATTATTAAATTAAACTCCCCATTAAACGAGCTTCTAGCACAAAAGATACCTTTGATGGAGGTAATGTCGAATGTGAATTCAATCATAGAATTAATCGCTTCGGGGAAATCTTTCAGTGAGAGAATTGAACAATTTGATTTGTTTTTGCGGAAGCTGCTTTTTGATAGTAGCAAAGACCAAAAAATGGTCTGTTATGCGATTGAGAAAATCTATTCCTCTAGGGGCATGGTAAACGTTCATGAATTATCCGATGTGATTGGTTATTCCGAACAGCATATTCGTAAAAAGTTTGAGGCTTATATTGGATTTTCACCAAAACAATTTTGCCAAATTGTTAAGTTTCAAAATTCTCTGGATATATATTTAGAAAGAGACGGGTCCAACATCTTAGATATCATCTATGACAATGGATACTATGATCAGGCCCATTTCATTAAGGGCTTTAAAAAGTTTATTAATTTAACACCTAAACAATATAAAAAGTTTCTTAATGAAAGCAATGGTTAAATATTTAATTACAAAATTGTTAAAATGGTTGACTCAATGAGACAACCATTTTTTATCACATATTTGAAAGAATTATAAAAGACTAAAAAAGGAGGTAGGCCCTCCCATGCATTACAGTTCCAGCAATCAAAGGCTACCACCATTTAAACCCATCCTCGTGTAATAATTTATCCGACTCATTCGGACCCATTGACCCTGACCTATAGGGATGGAGTGGAAGAAGATTCTCCTCAAATGCCTCCAATACTGGCTGTACCCATTTCCATGATAATTCAACTTCATTCCAATGAGCAAAAAACCTGGCATCACCACGTAATGCATCAAAAAGTAGTAGTTCATATCCTTCCGGTACATCTTGCTGATTGGCTGTAAACTCTACAGTAACTGGCTCAGTTTGATTGGTTATGGGATTTTTCAGATTCAATTGGAACGAAACACCTTCGTGGGGATTAATTTGGATAATTAATAGATTAGGCATCATCATTTCATCAAAGTTAGAATCTTTTAAGGGATTCTTAAATTCAATCACGATGCGTGTCAACTTTTCCTTCATTCGTTTGCCCGTGCGTAGATAGAAAGGTACTCTCATCCAGAAGTCGTCATCTACCCATAAACGAGCTGCAATAAAGGTATCATTGGTTGAAGACTCCTTAATTCCAGGTTCCTCTTTATATCCAATAACTGATTGGTCATGGACCTCACCCCTGATATATTGACCACGAACCATATTAACAGCTACCTCTTTTTTTAGGGTCGGCCTAATTGACTCCATGATTCTTTTCTTTTCAATGGATATCTCTTTAGAAGTACTCTTTCCTGGTAGGCTCATAGTGGTCATTATCAGCAATTGCATCAAGTGATTTTGAAACGAATCGCACCTGCCTGATCATAGTAATCAGCTCTTCCTTCTACCCCAACTGTTTCACTAGCTGTAATTTGAACATTAGCAACGTACTTTTTGTTCAATAAAGTTCGAATAACAGGATTGGCCTGTTCCAATGCCTCGAGGTTTTGAACCATGGGCTTACCTAAATAATGATCAATACGATAAATCTCGTCTTCTTCAAAGCCCTTTTTTAATTTTTCATTTAATTCACGTGCCGATTGTAAATCACGACCAAAAGGCTTTTCGATAATAAGCCTCCGCCAGCCTTTGGTAGAACCTAATCCACTCTCCTTTATATTTTCGGTAATCACATCCACGAATTCTGGAGCAACGGATAGATAGTACATGCGATTTTCAGGTATATTCCTCTGCTTTTCACCTTTCTGGACGGTTGTCAGTAAAGTTTTATACCCTTCCCGTTTGGTTACATCCAGAGTCTGATAGTGAAAAGCACTTAAAAATGCATCTAGCTTTGAAAAGTTTTCACATGAACGCCTAGAGAATTTTATAATAGATTCTTTGACATGAGATTGAAATGCAAAATCACACCATTGCCTTCTTCCTAGACCGACAACGGCAAACTTTTGAGGTATTTTATCATCCAAGAATAAATTAAATAAAGCCGGAAAAATCTTTCTTTTCGCTAAATCACCAGTTGCCCCAAATAATACAAGCGTCATAGAGTCTAATTTCAAAGTTTTTGGGGTATCTCGAGGACACCCTTTTAAATGAATATCCTCTGATATTGTTAATCTACTCATTTCTAGATTTCCTCCTCCACATACTAAGGAATCTTATGAATAATTTTAATTTTTCATACACACCATACGTTTTTCAAATTAAAACACAGGGCCCACTTTTTTATAAAGACAGGCTTCTGTGTTTTTAAAATGATATACTGGTTTTCTACTCAAACCATGGGACTTCAATTAACGTGCGGCCAATCCATTCTCGTAGAATTTCATTGGTAGGTCCCATTAATGCCCCCGCTCGACCATCCCGTAAGTACTTTTCCACTTGCCCGGTGAGATATCCTCGTCCACCCGAAACTTGCAGGGCCTGATTAGTCACCTGAATGACAATATCCGCAGCTTGTGTTTTTAACTCCCAGAGCGGATATAAGCATTTTGATAACTCTTCCTCATTTTTGATACATCGATCCATCGCTTCACTCACACGGAAAAGCATACTCCTAGCACTATCTACTATAATCTGAGATTTTGCTAGTTCATGGCGAATGACCTGATACCCAGCTACTGCTTTTCCAGTGTCTTTATGCACTTTTTTCTTTGCACTGTCAATAGCTGCGTTAATGGCTCCTTGAGAAATCCCGATCCAGCAAGCACTCGTTCCTAACAAAAATAACGGATCAATCACATTATCGTTATATCTGTTCATTCCCCCTTCATCCCCAACTCGATTTTCCACAGGGACCATAACATTCTTAAATTTCATTGGACCACTGGAATTCCCACGCAGCCCCATGGCGGAAAATGGGAAGGATTCAACACCATCTTGATAATCCTCCACTAACAAAAACATCAGCTTATCCGATTTCGTACTGTCTGGTGAATTGGTACAAACGATATACCAGTCTGCTTCACCAGCGCTTGTCACAAATGATTTGTCCGCATTCAACAGGTACCCTCCATCTACTCGAGGGGCTTCACTTACCACATTCCAAAAGTGACTTCCTGTGTCTGGCTCACTAAACGCTAGCCCGCCAATCTTCCCTTCCAATACAGCCGGGATCAAACGTTGACGTTGTTCTTCAGTTCCTGCAGAATACAATGTATGTACCGCAGCTGTATGCATTACCCAACACATAGTAGAAGAAGCACAATATTGGGCAAACGTTTCGGCTAATACGGCAAAACCAGTTAAGCCATAACCTGCTCCCCCCGCTTCAACTGGGAGAGTAAATGCACCATAACCCGATTTCGCGATTGCCTGAAGACTTTGACGAGGGTACATTCCTTCTTGATCTGAAATGGAAGCACGAGGTAATAGTTCACTTTTTCCAATCAAATGCGCTTTATTTTGAAGTTCTTCAAAACCGATAGGACATGACCACCAATCCGGTACCTTCATTACACCTTCATCTACAACAACATTCGTATCCGTCAATGTATTCATTCCCTTCCAAATTTTAACTTACATAAAAGCAGGTTCAGGTAATCTGTGTCCGGTATAAATGGCTTCCCCATCACTTTCTTTATCAAAAATAACCGTTGTTTCAGGCGTAAAAATTAAGACATCTCCTGCTTCGGCCACATGCTTTTCGCCCTTGTCATCACGGACAACGATCTTCCCTTTTAAAATCACCTTCACCTCTAAATACGTATAGGTAAATTCAAAATCTTCCGAAGGCTTCATAGAAAAGTAACCCATGGATAAAGCATTTTCTTTTGAACAAATTGGTACATCAATAATTTGGCTTTTTAATGCGGGGATTCCCAGTAGTCCGTTCAGTTCTTTTTTTTCATAAGTACGGGCTTTGATTAATTGAACACCTGGCTTTTGGCTTAAGTAATTGAATTCCGTTTTTGTCAACGTTTTTTCATTCATCCTCTTCACCTCATAATGGATATATTTAATACACCCCTATCATGACATAAAAAAAATTCCGCTCCAACAGAGTTTTCTCAATTTTCAGGAAAATGTCTGTTTTCATGTAAGGAAACATAACATAAAAGATAAATTATTTTGTTTCTTTAGAATAAAAGCTTTTCTTGTCAGAGCATTTAACTAATCTTACAAAAAAAGCCGGCCCAAAAATCCAAGTCGGATTTCAGACCGGCTCCTTCCTTTCCACTTTGATAGAATAAAATTCTATGAAAGGATTTCCTTCTTTGGAGTACTTATGGTATTCAAATCAGGTGCTATGCTAATATTCGTATATGCTTGCTCTTCATGAAAACTTAAATCCAAACCAAGCAGCTCTTCTTCTTCTTTTACACGTAACGGTGTAAATATGCTGATCACTTTCAAAACAACCAAAGTTCCTACTGATGCTAAAAGAATCGCTACAGCTACACCAACACATTGATGAAGAAGCTGTTCTGGGTTACCATATAACAACCCATTATTCCCGGCTGCGTTCACATCCTTTGTTGCAAAAATACCTGTTGCAAGAGCTCCCCAAATACCAGCCATTCCATGCACACCAAATGCATCCAATGTATCATCATACTTTAAACGAGCCTTTAAGAAGAAAATACTAAAATAGCAAACAGGTGCAGCAAGTATACCAATTATTAACGCGGACGGAATCGTTACATACGCGGCGGCCGGAGTAATCGCCACCAGTCCGGAAATGGCCCCAGTAACTGTCCCAATTAGAGTCGGGCGTTTGCGTAATTTCCATTCTATCAGAAGCCAGCTTATTCCAGCTGCGGCCGCGGCTATATGGGTAGTTGCAAAGGCAAGCGATGTGATAGAGCCGGAAGCCAGTGCGCTTCCACCATTAAAACCGAACCAGCCAAACCATAGAGTAGTAGCCCCGAATAAGAAGAGCACAATATTGTGTGGTTTGTGTTCATGTGAAAGATATCCTTTTCTTGGTCCGATCATTAAAGCCGCTACAAGTGCACTAACACCTGACAGAATGTGAACAACTGTACCACCTGCAAAATCAAGCTCTCCCATCTTGTATAGCCAGCCGCCTCCCCAAACCCAGTGGGCCATTGGAGCGTAAACAATCGTAGGCCAAAGGGCAGCGAATATCACCCATGCGGAAAATGAAATCCGCCCTGCTATCCCACCGGAGATAATAGCTACGGTAATAGCCGCATAGGCAATTTGTAGCATAGCAAACAGATAATGCGGGATTGTTAATATGCCAAGCGCCGGTTCTCCCCCAACATCTTTAAAACCGAGGAAATCAAGACCACCGATTAAACCTCCAATATCGGTGCCATAGCTCAAGGTATATCCCCATAAAACCCAAACAACACTAACAATTAAAAGACTTACAAAACTATGCATCATGGTCGATATGACATTCCGTTCACTGACCAGCCCCCCATAGAAGAGTGCCAAACCTGGAACATGCATGAAAATAACAAGAGCTGTCGCAACAATCATCCACGCCGTATCTCCAGTATCAATTTTCGGCCCTGGTCCGGCAGCAAAAGCATTTAATGGAAAACTAAAAATGAGTGCCATGATGAAAATAAATAAATAATTCCTTTTTTTCAACAATTTAAGCATATATTGCCCCTCCCTTTAATACATGACAGATTTATTTTTTAATGGAATTCTAGAGAAATAGAATGGTGATATCTATAAATAGTTACCACCTGCCAAATCTGGAGATAACCTCTTCCAACCCAATAGCTGTTCGGCTTGACTAATCATTCCTTCCATAATTAGTAAACGTATTCTACTAGAAGAAATAATCTCTCCCGAACTACAACGAATGGGTTCCAAAACTTGGACAGAGAAATGTTTACGTAAAGTATTTACATCTCCCTCTCGATTCTTACCAAACTGAAAATCTTGTCCCTCCCATATTTCTAATGGATTTAAATCAGCAAGTTCTGTTAGGAAGGAATGAACTTCTCTTCCCATAAAATTAGCGTTGAAAGGTGCTACAATGACATAATCGACACCAAGCAGTCTTAGCCATTTTATTTTTTCAGCTAAAGGTGTTAACAAAAGAGTCTCTTTTTAAAATAAACCTGGGGCGGCGGATCAAACGTATAAACAACCAGAGGTACATTAAACTTTCTTGCACGCATTTTCGCTCCTATGATCAGCGTCTGATGTCCTTTGTGGACTCCATCAAGCGCTCCTATCGTCAATACTGAAGCGGTAAGTTTTAACGTCTTATCTTTAAGTACTCGCAATTCCATCCATCCTTTTCATTCTAGTAGCCCCATTCACCAGTCTACCCGTTCAAACCCATCACCTCTTAATGTCAATAAATATTACATCACTAACCATTTATCTTACGATTACTCATATAATCACATAAGTTGCTAGAAAATCCTACTTTATTTTCCCGAATATTGAGAAAATAACGAATTCAATGTTATGTATTCTAACATTTGATTATATAGAAGTTTGATAAGTTAGTGAGTTGTGCCAACAAACGAGTATCTGGAGAAAGGCTGCTTAACCATACAATTACTTTTGTACCTTTATATAGTTATCCCTATAAGTTGATTAAGTGAATGATCTAAACGATTATTAATTTCTTGAGCGATTTCCGTCTTTCCATATTCGTTCAAGCCTACTTGGGTATCTTGGATAAAAACTCCTTTTCCTATTATTGTAGCTCCAAGGATAGAGAGCACCGGTTTAAGTGCATATTCTAGCATTAGTAGATGGACTGCCGTTCCGCCAATTGCAATTGGTAAAATGACCTTATTAACGAATACTTCTTGTGGCAGTAAATCCAGATAAGCTTTCAGAATCCCACTAAATGAAGCTTTATATACCGGTGTGGCAATAATAATAGCCTCAGCTTGTTCGACTAATAGATTTGCTTTTTGTATTTCATTACTATCAAATCGGGCATGTAATAAATCCTCTGCTGGAAACTGGCACACTTGAATGGTTTGTACCTGGAGCACTCTTTGTTCTAAAACCGTGTGGACATAATCTAAAACTCCATTTAACCGTGAAAATCGTGATGGGCTTCCTGAAATAATGACCACTTTTTTCATTAGATCCTCTCCTCTTTTCCCATTTTTTAATGAGCTAATATTCACACAGGTTATAAAATAAATAAACAGACTTTTCCTAAATAGTAGGATGATATGAAATTGTACGTTACAAAATCTTACAATCTCCGTTTTTTTTTAAATAGAAGATCACTAAAAGTGCATTCTGTGTTAGATATATTGACATATAATTCAAAATTATCCCAATAATCAAGAAAATCAAGTGGGTTTTTCATGGTGAATATGTAATTATATTTTTATTCCAATCAATAAAGCTTTTTAAAAAGAATGACACCGAAGGCAAGTATGACAACATTTAAATCTTTATGGAAAAAATTTTTTCGAGGTGAAGAAAATGAGTGAAAAAACAGTAACAAAAGAGAAATTCCATTATTTAAGCGCGAAGCCAGGTGTCCAGCTAATCAAAGCAGGTACTTTTGAAAAAAAAGAGCTGAACGGACTACTGGGAATTCCAGCATTAAAAAGCCAAATTATTGATGTACCAATTTGTTCAAAAGAAAATGCCTTATCCATGGGTTACTTTTCTATGCAACCTTCGGAAGATTTTGAATTCACCTATACCTATTTGGAAGAAAAGGTCATAATACACGGAAAAATTGTTGTACGCGACGATCAAGGGATAAAATATGTGGCAGAAGCTGGGGACGTATTAATCTTTACTCCTGAAACAACGGTTATTTTTGATAAAGAAAGTGATGGGGAAGCCATTTATACTGGTCATCGTTTACCAGAACCTGCTTTTATGTAAGATCAAAATATTATAGTAAAAACTAGGTCAAATACTAAGATTCAGTAAGAAAAACGAGCATTCTAGGTCAGGTATTCCCGCTTAGAATGCTCATTCTATATAAACCAATCTATCTGTCAGGAGGGATAAGTAATGTCCATTTATGATAACCCAATAGATTTAAGAAAAAAAATGAGAAATCAATCTATCCTGGAACACTTCCCCTTCCCTTTTAAAGGAGACTCATATCGATATTCCAATAATTCTGAAGCACTGGATCCACCTTTTTTACTTGAGATTACTCCAGAATATTGTGAAGAGATAAAACTTAAGCGACAAATTTTAAATACTAAAAAAGACCAGGCATATCAGTCTTTTTCACACTCGTTAGAAGCACAATGGGAAATTTTAGAGATGATTTTGAACGAATTAACCACATTATACCCTAACAATTTCAGTATAGAGAAAAATAATAATTGCTGGACGTTTTATAATCGATTATTAGATGAAAACCATACTTTTATTTTTGGGGATTCCTCCAGCTTGCCGTATGAGCCATTAGACTTTATCGGCTGTCATGTTCAAGAAGATTTGATTTATATTGCCCAAAGAGATGGTGATCTTTATATGGATGCTGGGCAGCTATGTTTCCCAGCAAACTGGTCAATCGCATTTAATCTTGGTATGAGTTATACAGAATTTCATTCACCAGTACCGCACTTTTCAGATAGCGGCTTAGCAGAAAAAGTGCGTAATTTTCTTTTAAGAATGGAAGCAGGCAACCCTTGGACCCGATTGAACTGGACCTTAACAGTCGATCCCATCCTAGATACATTCCCTGAAAATTTTGATGAATGGGGAGTTAAAAAAGAAAACTTAACTACTGAAAATATTGGTCAGCTCGTTCACTTAAGAGTGGAAGATCAAAGATTATTCCGTCTCCCAAGAAGTAATGGGATTTTATTCAGCATTCACACCCATTTACGATCAGTGAACCAGCTAAGTGAAAATGAAAAATGGATCAATCGCTTTTATCGTGTCTTAAGCGATTTACCTGACTATATCTCTCAATACAAAGGATTTATTAGCTACAAAAATCAACTTATTGAATATTTAGAACAGACCTTACAGGTAAAACAGGGGGAATAAAGTGAACATGATCCAGTATCAGTTTTCTCTTGAAGAGAGGTTATATGAAAATGTGTATTCAACGGAAGTAAAGCTGCTAGATGGGGCGTTCCCTCAAAAAGTTGGCATTTTAAAAAACACTCAAGAATGGAATGGAGCTGAATTTATTCAGCTCCGTAGTCATTATGTAGAAATTTCAAAAGATCAAAATTTATACCGGCTTTTTTACCATGAACCAACTAAACAACAAATGGACTCTTCAACAACAAGTGAATCGTTTATGGGGCTTGAATCATTAAATCATACAATTTCAAAGCTTGCGTCTATGACAAATAAAGTCTTGTTATTTATTGATGAAGCAACTTTATTTGATAGTTTAGCAATAATTTATTATTTAAACTTAAGTAAAATTGAAATGTTCCTCTATATAAATTTAAATCGAACCCATTTAGAAAAAAAGTGGTTCCTTCAAAAAATTCTTCCTAATCGTATTCATATTGTATCATCATTTACCGAACAAGAGATTTCCCCTATCCTTCAAGTCCAAGTGATGGGTACGAAACTTTATATTGCTGGTCAATGGTCCATGATGAACAAAGTGAAGGAGATGGCTTATCAAGAAGGATTTACGGATGAGGAAATCCTATTCAACGGAATTGGACCGAAAGATGAGTGGGTATTTTGTGTGAAGTGTTATCAAATAAACAGAAAAGTGGATGTCGGGCATGATTTTGTTTGCGAACATTGCAGTGCTACTCTGGATGTTTCTGTTCACTACTCAAAAAGACTTGATGCATATCTCGGATATTTAAAAATTTAACATGAAGGAGGAAATAAAGTGGCTACTCAAACAATTGATGTTATTGTAGATGAGATTAATCTTGAATCACCAACGGTTAAAAGTTTCAGCCTGGTAACGGCAAACGGTTCACCGCTGCCACGATTTAGTGGAGGATCTCATATCACCACCTATTTAATGACTGAACAAGGTCTGATTGAGCGCCACTATTCGCTGACAACTGACTCTGATATCACTTCCCACTTTCAAATTGCGATTCGACGTAGTGAACAGTCGAAAGGAGGTTCTATTTATTGGCACGATCAAGTAGAAATTGGAGATAAGCTTCATATTAGCTATCCCAAAAACCACTTTCCCCTAAGTTTCCGTGCCAAACATCATGTCTTCTTTGCTGCAGGAATCGGAATTACACCTTTTTTAGCAATGGCAGCGGACTTAAAAAGGAAAGGAATGACCTTTGAGTTGCATTATGCAGCTCCTTCAAGGGAATTGTGTGCCTTTCATGATTTCTTAGCTAATACTTATCCAGACGAAACTCATTTCTATTTTTCAAAAGATAGGAAGAAAATGACTACTGACCTTATGAAAAATAAACCAGTGGGAACACATGTCTACTTTTGCGGTTCAGAGTCAATGATGAAAGAATATGCCAATGCAGCAAAAACATATGGATATCCCGAAAATAGCATTCACTTTGAACTCTTTACCCCCCCTGATTTTGGTCCACAGCACGATTTTCAGGTGAAGTTAAATAAAAGCAATCAAATACTGACTGTAACGAAGGAAGAAAGTTTGTTGGAAACCCTCCTTAAACATAATATTCAAGCTCCGTATTCATGTAAAATCGGCGGATGCGGCAGTTGCCAAATCGATGTACTCGCTGGGGATATTGACCACAGAGACTTCTTTCTGTCTGATTCTGATAAAAAGGAAGGGAATGTCATATTGCCTTGTGTATCAAGGGCTAAACATGGTTGTCTTGTTTTAGACTTATAGATAAAGTGAAAATAAAAAGGGGCTATAAGAAATGCACACTACATCTGTCGTTCAAACGAATGATTTCGATATTATGATTAATGGTGTAAAGAGCACTCTCATGGATATATTTCCTGGATTTAATGAACAGGATCGCCTAGGAATTGTGGTTCGCCAATCAGGTGGGAGTGCTGGGGCAAGCGCTCTCCTTATGGCTGCCATAACGAAATTTTATGATTTCCATCGCCCATTGCTTGGAAACGAACCTGGAAAACTCCGAATCTATCCCGAATTTTTTATTTTCCATGTAGGGAAACAACATATGGACCATTACTGGATGGATGTGTGGACGCCCAATAAGGAAGTGATTATAGAGGATGATCCCGAACAAATTCTTGAAGCCGTTAATGACCGTCATATAACTAGGTTGCTCGTCGAAGACATTGCACCTTCTCGAGCTACATTTTTACCTGAAACAATCAGCAGCGCCAAACTACGGATAAAAAGCGCCATCGCTTACTCTCCTACTGGGAGAGTTCAAAATCATGACGTTTATATTAAAAGCTGCCCGGCTGCAGAAGGCTATGTCTTTTCTTCGTTTAAAAGATCCTGAGAGATGTTTGAACCGGATCAATACGGCCAGCTGATTGATTATCGAAAGACACTAATGGTCGCCGGTCGGGCGGTCGAAACATATCGCAAGATTGAAATAACAGAAGCTTTTCAAATGGTCACTCATTCAATTGCCCCATCGCCTACGACAAGTCTATATATCTCTATGGCATAGAAACCTATGCATAAAGTGTCCCTGATTTACCATTAGGGACTTTTCACTTTCTCTATAAAAATGCAAATGAGATTTCAAATATGAAATCTCGTTTACATTCTTCTAGCCAGAACTTATCAATCTGATTGTTTAATGATAGACAGCTATTTCATGAGCGATCACGATGAACAAAATCGCAGCAATGATGGTTACGTATGGCCAAATGCCAGCCCTCTTTACTACCGAAGGATTCTTCATATCCATATCCTCCAGCATTCTTTCAGGAAACTTCCCTTTGTCGGTTACGTAATGCCTAAATAGAAACACTGGAATAATAAGAGAGGCACATATTAAACCTGTCCATAATGTACCTTCGCCCCATATATCCGCTCCCATTCCGACAAAGATAAGATTGACAAAAGCGAAGACAATATTTGTGACTAAAAGCCACATAGGCACTTTATATGGACGGGACGAATTTGGACGGTCAAGCCTATGAATCCATCCAGCATTCAAATTGAGAAAGTTAAAGATGATATAATTTACATTTGCTATTGCAAGTATAAATGTATAATCCGACAGCAAAAGCAAAATAATATTGAAAGTTAAATCCGTCCACATCGCTTTAGTCGGGGCACCATTTTTATTAACATAGGATAGGTACTTGGGGAACCATCCATCAACTGAAGCCTGGTATAATGTTCGGGATGAACCGGCCATTGCGGTCATAATCGCTAATACTAATGAGAGGATTAACAATAGGACGAAAAGACCTTCGATGATAACACCTCCACCCAGCATATGTGCCATCGCCTTACTAACACCCGCACCACTTGCAACATCCGGATCGAGCAGCCCTTTAAGCCCTAAAGTATCTTGAAATACAAAAGGCACCAGTGTAAAGATAACGATGCAAAGTAAGCCCGAAGCAAAGATTGATTTATAGGTGTCTTTCTGCGGGTTCTTTAATTCACTTGTATAACACACGGCTGTTTCGAATCCATACGTAGACCAAGCGGCTAAAAACATTCCTCCAAACATTAATGTCCATCCTCCCATATCCCAGGAACCTGACAATGGATGAAGAGGAAATAAGTTATGGATTGAAACTCCATGGGTAAATAATGGGATGATTCCAACTAATAGTAACGGTAAAAGGGCAGCGATTGCCAGTACTTTTTGTAGACGTGCAGCAGAGAGGGCTCCTCGATGTTGGATGGCAAAAATCAGTAAAAGAAAAGCAGCACTTATCATAAAGCTGGCATTAATACGTAAGGACAGACCCTGCTTGATCCAATCCAAATTTAATAGGGTAAGCTGCCATGTCGTTATGGCAGAATCGGAAAAAAAGATACTTAATACGTACCCTGATGCCAGCTGCGTTCCAAGAGCTAATACGGGGGACCATGCGACCCAATTGCACCATACCGATAAAGGAGCAATTAGTTTTGAATAACGAATCCACGCCATGGCACCATATACGGATGCTCCCCCGGATTTATTTGGAAACATGCCTGCAATTTCGGCATAAGTGAATGCCTGAAGAAAACCCATCAAGATCGATAATGCCCAAACTACCCAAGAGATATTCCCAACAGTAGCTGCGATAGCACCAATAGAGAATAATACTAAGGCAGGGACTCCACTGGCAAACCAAAACGCATCCTTCCAAGTAATCTCTCTCTTCAGTTCTCCAGTCGTACCTAGTGAGCTTTCCACATGCGTACTCGATGAATCTACTACCATTTCTCTTTCAGCACTCATAAGCAACATACCTCCCACTCCACTGCTTTTCCTCTCATACTCTCACCTCAAATGGATTTATTATTTAATACTCCCCTATCTTTACATAAAAAAAGATAGGCTCCAATTAAGTTTTCTCAATTTTCAGGAAAATCAACGTTTTTGTGTGAGGAAAGATTACAATGAGAATTATTCCTAAGAAAAATTCATTTCTTACAATGAAGATAGTTAAAAAGAAACGACTACTTTAGGTATGATAGTAATCACACAAAAAAAGAGCACAATGTAATCGATGATCCTTTTACATTGCACTCTTATTTCTAATTGATTATTTAATCGCATCTTCTAAGAACTTGGTATGTTCCAAATATTTTAAACGATAGTTTTTCCCCCATTCATACATGGATTCCAGGATCGGCATTAAGGACTGCCCTAGTTCAGTTAGGGAATATTCTACCTTTGGCGGAACCACAGGATAAACTTTACGGTTTATAATTAGATCTTCCTCTAGTTCACGCAATTGATTGACAAGCATTCTTTGTGTTATGTCTGGAATGATTGATTTTAATTGATTAAAACGCAGCACTCCATGCTTTCCTAAATGCCACATAATCAGCATTTTCCACTTTCCGCCGATGACATTTAAGGTTAATTCCTTTTCACAGTTAAACGTTTTTTCATCAAAACGACTCAATATCCTCACCCCATTTTAAATACACTCTAAACCTACGGTATATTTTTCTACACTATATGATTTTAAAGTGCGTACTTTTTTTTTAGAATATTTAAAATATAATTGAAATTGTAAGAAAACTCAATACATTTATTAGGAGGAATAAACATGGAATTACAATTAGCACTAGATTTGGTCAATATTGAAGAGGCAAAACAAGTAGTAAACGAGGTTCAGGACTACATTGATATTGTAGAGATTGGAACTCCAGTTGTGATTAATGAAGGACTTCATGCCGTAAAAGCAATTAAAGAAGCTTTCCCCTCTTTAGTTGTTCTTGCCGATTTGAAAGTGATGGACGCTGGTGGATACGAAGTGATGAAAGCATCCGAAGCAGGAGCGGGGATCGTCACGGTTTTAGGGGCGACAGATGACGCAACCATTATTGGTGCGGTAGAAGAAGCAAAGAAACAAGGATCAAAAATTCTGGTAGATATGATTAATGTTAAAGATATTGAACAGCGCGCAAAAGAGGTCGATGCCCTCGGTGTTGACTACATATGTGTTCATACTGGATATGACCTTCAAGCTGCAGGTGAAAATTCATTTGAACAGTTGAGAACAATTAAACGTGTCGTTAAAAATGCAAAGACCGCTGTTGCAGGTGGAATTAAATTAGAGACACTTCCAGAAGTGATTGAGGCACAACCAGACTTAATTATCGTAGGAGGTGGCATCACTGGTCAAAAAGATAAAAAAGTTGTTGCTTCCGAAATGCAGAAACTAATTAAACAAGAAGCACTTGTTTAAGGTAAGGATGTCATTGCAATGGAAACCACTTACTATTTAACAAAGGTGATTGAAGAGCTTACTTATTCTTCCCTTCAAATATCTGATTTTGAAGCCGAACAATTAGTCAATTCTATATCAACATCATCAAAAGTCTTTGTAGCTGGTGCAGGAAGATCCGGACTAATGGCCAAGTCCTTTGCCATGCGAATGATGCACATGGGGATTGATGCCTATGTAGTCGGAGAAACGGTGACTCCAAATATCGGAAATAGGGATTTACTCATCATCTGCTCTGGTTCCGGTGAAACGAGAGGATTGGTTTCCATGGCAGAAAAAGCGAATAACATTGGAGCTAAGGTAGCGCTTGTAACGATTTCTCCTGATTCTACCATTGGCAAGCTAGTTGACATGACTGTTCAGATACCTGGCTCACCGAAAGATAAAGAAACCAGTCAATATCACACGATTCAGCCGATGGGTTCCCTGTTTGAACAAACGTTATTATTATTTTTTGATGCTTTAATCCTAAGATATATGGATATTAAGCATTTAGATTCGACAACTATGTTTAGTAGACATGCAAATCTAGAATAATATTATAGTATTTTCTATAGTAACTTAACACTACAAAGAAAGATAAGGGGCTCACCTCCTCTTTCTTTGTTTGTTTGTTAGTAGTTCTACTTTATAGAATGGCGGTAGGACTTTTACCTTACATTCGGGAAGGAAAGCTACTTCATTCCCCTGACATCCAGTCTGAATCTATTTCCCCTTTGTCTATCTCCAGATTTTTTACAACAAAAATTATAATTTTTGGGTTATTTTTTGGGAAGTTGTTTTACATCAATAAAAAATGGTTGTTAAATTATGTTACATAACTATTCAAAATATTGTCAAAGGATTTTACTATTATGATTGTGTAAAAGTTGCTACACAGGAGGATGATTGGAATGTCCGGAGTAATACATAAATCAATGTTGCTTCTAACTCTATTAGAGCCAAATGGCGAAAAAGAAGATTGGAGTACAACCGAAATAAGCCGAGAATTAAAGATCCCGGTACAGACGGTACACAGATTACTTAACTGTTTGTGCGAAGTTGGCTTTGTTGTTCAAGATAGAGAAACACGAAGATTTCGTCTCGGGACTAAAATAATGGAATTAGGTTTCTCCATTAGAGAAAACATGTCCGTTCGTAATGCTTCTTTACCTTTTTTAATCAAATTATCGAATGAAACGAAAGAAAATGTGAGATTGTCAATCGCTGAAGGATCCGAAGGGGTAGTAATCGAATCTGTTAATTCAGTAAATCCCATCTATAATTTTAATACAGGTGTGGAGTGTATACGTCTACCTCTATCCATTGATGCCGCCAACAAGGTGATTTTAGCTAATTTAAGTTTTAGGCTGAGGGACAAAATTATCACAGAACTAACTGAAAAGGATATAGTTAAGGACAGGACTGATTTAGAAGAAGAATTAAGATTAATCAAACAACATGGTTTTTCCATAACACCTGGTGAAAAGACTACGGGACTAACAAATATTGCAGCTCCAATTTTTTCATGGGATAACACTGTAGCTGCATCCATTAGTCTATCTATCAATTCGGCAAGTCAAAATAATCAATTGAATAAAATAATTGATTCACTTTTAAAATATGCAAATGCCATTTCAGAAGAACTAGGATGGAGAATAGGCATGATAAAAGCTTTAAGATAATATTGTTCTAAAAACGAATTTTTTAATAAATAGTCAGTCATACTTATCTACTATTCATCTAAGGTATTAATAATTATTCGACATTTCTTACAATGGTGATAGTATTATACATGCAGGTAATTATTACAAATTAATATAGAAAACAAATCCTCTAGAGGTGCCTTTTTAAAGGGCTGAGATTGAAGTGCTACTTCGGGACTCTATGAACCTGATCTGGTTAATACCAGCGTAGGGAAGTGGA
Organism: Bacillus sp. ISL-75; assembly: GCF_018613095.1. Classification (NCBI taxonomy): domain Bacteria; kingdom Bacillati; phylum Bacillota; class Bacilli; order Caryophanales; family Bacillaceae; genus Bacillus; species Bacillus sp. ISL-75. Next base: position 2,244 of record NZ_JAGGQX010000075.1, on the reverse strand, counting down.
AAACGGGATATTTGAGTGCGCACGCATATCATTTCAAATTATCAAACCACTTTCTTACATGGAAAGTGTTTTTTTTGTTTTTCACTTGTTTCAATTAGCGAAATTTTTTAAGGGGTGACGCGAATTTTAACGAAAGCTAAAGAGTTACATATTATTTCAAACGGTAAGATGCCAATCGAGCAGTTACGGGAGATTTTAATCGATATACACCCCTATGTAACGTCGATTCACTTACGGGAAAAGCAAAAAACAGCAAGGGAACTTTTTCAAGCGGTGGATTTGCTTTCCAAAGATATCCCCCTATCAAAAATAATCATTAATGACCGGGGGGATGTCGCTTTCGCTACAAGGGTGTCAGGGGTCCAATTAGCCTTTCATAGTTTAGAGTCAGCAATAGTAAAAAAAGCGTTTCCGGAGTTAAGGGTGGGAAGTTCCATTCACTCTTATCATGAAGGTGAAAAAGCTCTCCAGGACGGTACGGATTACGTGTTGTTCGGCCACGTCTACCCTTCCCAATCTAAACCAGGATGGACAAAGGCAATTTCTGTTCCCATGGAGGTTCCTGAGTTGTTGTACCATAGCCACGGACTCCTTCACTAATTCCCAGATTTGATAGACAACAGCTTCTTTATATGGGGAAGTTCATATTCTTCAATTTTTATTCTCACGTTAATTCCTCCTTTTTCTCGTATAAAATTATTCTAGTAATTCGTATCGGTAGCAACACAAATAACTCCGTTCGAATAAATTGAAGCGGAGTTACTATAAGTTTTGAAAAATCCCTAATTAATTACAGCATTTTATATATTTCAATAAGGTTCCTATCTGGGTCTCGAAAATGTGCAATACGTGATCTCCATTCTTTACGATCGTGTGGTTTAGTAATAAATTCAATCCCATTTTCTCTTAAACGGTTATAAGTCTTATCAACATCTTCTACTTCAAATTGAAGTAGAAATTTTGATTGAGATTCCCCTTCTAAAAATTTATTTTCCTCTCCGACCACTTCTTCCATGGCTTTTCGGGATAAAAGCTCGATTTTCATTTCTCCATTATTGAAAAGTGCATATTCCATTTCTTCTTCATACCAACTTATTGGAAGTCCTAATAAATCTTTGTAAAAATTGGAGCTTTTTTTAAAATCATTAACCAACAGTCTAATTTGTAATAACTTCAATTCAAACCCCTCCTTAATGTTGAGTAGTACGTCCCGATGTTAAACTAAATAACATCTTCTGATTAACTTCAATTTACTTACGAATAATCCCTTCTCTTATTCAAGAAAATGGCCCTAAACATAAAGAAAAAGCACAATTCTTGTTTCAGAATTGCGCCCGATAAATGAATATTATTTTTAATCTTCTTTACTTTGTTTTGCTTTAAAGAAATTCCCCCCTTTTGTTTTTCATCATCAGTTCCCCAATATATTTTTTTGTCCATCTTTTCTAGTTTTGGGATATGTTTTGAACAGTGAATATAGGCTTCATCAACTTTGATAAGAACCCAACGTTCGGGTCTATTTCCTTCTTTTTCTTTAATATCCTTCTTTATCTTTTCTGTCATTTTTAGTGATGATAATTGTCCATTCTCTAGAATAGAAGCTTTACCATTAACATGTAACCCAATGCAATACTCAAAAAAATCTATAAACATTAATCCGATATGGGGATTTTCAATAATGTTCCCTAAACTTGCCATAACACCATTCCCCTTATATCCAGGATATATTAATGTTTTATCATCAATAACCCGTACAAAACCTATTGAGCCAGCTCTAAAAGAGGAGTCACAGTTACCCCTTGAATCAGATGTTGCTATAAACATCATACTTTGGTTAGATATAAACTCTGTCATCTTATCATTTAGGTAATTAAGCATTTGATTTTCATAGAAAGAGGAAGCCTTCTTTGTTGTTCCATGTTGTTCTTGTAGTAGATGTTCTCCTCTTGACATTGTCTTTCAACCCTCTCTTTAATTCTGCATTATCTTAACACATAAATGCTAGGTTATTATTCATTTCTCCCACTCACCTTGTTCGATCGTTTAAGTATGAATTTTCACAATCTCTTCTAGATTAACATAGAGATCCTAATTTCCTAAATGGTATTGTTCCACAATCTGGCCCTATACATTAAAAAGAGCACATTTCTTGCTCAAGAAATGCGCCCTATAATTGAATAACTGATTATACCTAGTTTAGTATAATTAAAATCTTTTACTTGTATGCTTGCCATACTCCTCCCG
>NZ_JAGGQX010000074.1:0-25276 GCF_018613095.1 Bacillus sp. ISL-75 | reverse complement strand
TGCTGGGCACGCAAAACAAAAAAGGACTATGCACCAAGCACAGTCTAAATTAAACCAGAAACTCAGTTGTCAACCACGGTCTTCGGCTCAATAATCTCTCCCGCACTAAGGGATGAGGGGATATCTTCATTTGATTATGTTTCACAAACTAATAAAAATTCAAAAACCGTCAAGATAAATCTCGACGGTCTTAACATATTATTTAAAATTGTTCTTAATTAATAAGCGGTCCAACCTGCATCCCCCGTAATAACTGTTCCATTAACAAAGCTTGATTCACTAGAAGCAAGAAAAAGCGCTATATTTGCAACTTCTTCTGGTTTACCTACACGTGGATTTAATCCTAATCCTGATTGAATGCGCCCCATACCAAATTCGTTAACACCCGTCATTGACGAACCGATGTTTGTTTCAACTCCACCTGGCGCAATTGCGTTGCATCGAATACCATTTGTTGAGTACATAAATCCAGTATTTTTTGTAAAACCAACAACAGCATGCTTAGAAGCTGTATAAGCGGCTCCTGCTCTAGCTCCTTGAAGACCACCAGCTGAAGCTATATTAATAATAACACCATATTGTTTTTCTAAAAATATAGGCAAGGCTTTACGTGTTGCACGCATTACACTCGTAGTATTAATCGCAAAAATTTTCTCCCATTTGTCATCTTCTATATCACCAGCGGGTTCAAAGTTATCCATTATTCCTGCATTATTTACTAAGATGTCTAATGTTCCAAATGAATGAACGGCTGTGTTAATCAGATTTTGTATATCTTCTTCTTTCGCAACATTGGACATAACCGCTATTGCTTCCCCGCCATTAGTCTTTATTTCTTCTACCGTAATATTTGCTGCTTCTATGTTAATATCAGAAACTACTACTTTTGCACCTTCTTTTGCATAAAGAATCGCAATGGCTTTACCCATCCCAGAAGCAGCACCGGTTACTACGGCTACCTTATCTTGAAGTCTCATATCAATTCCTCCAATTGTTTATAATTTTTTTATTCTCTATTAAACTTCTCCATATAATGGATGTGGCTAAGTTAGGTAGTTTCCAAGCTTCTTTGTGGTACCTTTCCCAAAGTTGCTTTGGGCTCTATTTCGGATGCTTGTTTAACCTTCTTGATAAAGAAGGAAAGAAGTAATCCGATGATGCCGATCCCAATAATGACAAGATAGGCGTCATTAATACCCTGAATGGTGGCTTCCTTAATAAGCTGCCCTTGGGTAAAGCCTTTAGCAGCTGCATTAGGAGCCATATCCTGCAGATGTGATTTCGTTCGGTCTGACATAACGGTAACGAGAAGTGAAGTTCCGACGGCACCAGCCACTTGCCGAATGGTATTGCTTATGGCTGTTCCGTGAGCACTTAACTTTTGTGGCAATTGATTCAAACCAGCGGTCTGTAAAGGCATCATCATTAAGGCCATCCCAATGCGGCGCCCTGTTGACATGAGGACCAAATAGGTGTAACTTGTCGAATCTGTCAAGTTGGTAAAGCCCAATGTTGTCAAGATGGTAATTATCATTCCGATAACAGTTAGCCATTTTGCGCCAAAGCGATCGAACAGTTTGCCGGTAACCGGCATAAGGAAGCCCATTATTAGCGCACCTGGAAGAAGCAGAAGACCGGACTCAATTGCTGTGTAACCACGGATATTCTGAAGGTAAAGTGGAAGCAGCATCATATCTGCATACATCACCATCGTAACCGCGATATTGATAATGGTTGTTAAGGAGAACATATTATACTTGAATACACGCAAGTCAAGCAGCGGATTTTGCGTTTTCATCTGCTTCCATGAAAAGAGTGCAAGGGCCAAGATGCCCACAGCTATCGTACTTAGTACCTCGATGTCTGACCATCCAAGGCTTCCAGCTCGGCTGAAACCATAAAGCAAGGCACCGAAACCAATCGAAGAGAGGACAACACTTAGGGTATCGAGCTTTGTCTTGATTCGGTCGGATACATTTCGGAGATAAATGAATCCTAGTACAATAACAATGACAGCAAATGGAATCATCCCGTAAAACATCGTTTCCCACTTGTAGTTTTCAATAATGTAACCGGCAAGTGTGGGTCCAATAGCTGGGGCGAAAATGATTGCAAGTCCGACCATCCCCATTGCTGCTCCTCTTTTGTTGTGAGGAAAGATGGTCAGAATAACATTCGTAAGCAGCGGCATAATGATTCCTGCACCAGCCGCCTGAATCATGCGTCCGGTCAATAATAAAGGAAATCCCGTTGCAATAGCAGAAACGATGGTCCCAGCTAGAAAGATAAACATGGACGCTTGAAAAAGCTGACGGGTGGTAAATCGCTGCATTAAATAGGCGGTAATGGGAATTAAGACACCGTTTACGAGCATGTAACCTGTCGTTAACCACTGGGCTGTTGCAGCTGAAATTTTAAATTCAACCATTAGTTCAGGAGTAGCGACGCTCATGATTGTTTGGTTTAAGGTTGCAATGAAAGCACCTAATATCATAATGAACATAATAGGTCCTTTTTTTATCGAATTTGTGACAGTTTTAGGATTATTATTCAATTCTCTCCTATCCTTTCTAACTTGAATATAGACTTTTTTTACAATGTGTTTAATAATTAACATTGTATAAATTACATTATAATAAGATCGTTGCTTCTGACAACAGACAATTTCTTAAGAAGTGTAAATTAGTTATCATTTATTTCAATTTTGTTGAGAAAGCCGAAAAAAATAGACAGAACTAAAATTATTGTAAATTACCAATTAATAGGAAGGGTGATTAGACATGAAGGGCAATAAAAAGCCCCGAGTAGATCCTCGGGTACTTCGTACACGCCAATTAATAAAAGACGCGTTAATAGATTTGCTACAGGAGATGGAAATAAATAAAATCACGGTTAACCGGATTGCTGAAAGGGCAACCATCAACCGTGTTACGTTTTATCTGCATTATCGTGATATTCAGGATATGCTGGAGAAAATGGCGGAGGAAATGGCCGAGGATATTGAGTGCATTATGATGAGTACGACAACTAACATGAAATTGGCTGAGGAAATTGATTCGTTGAAGCTTGTAAAACTGCTTGAGCATATAGCCGAGAATGCCAAATTCTATAAAGTGGTTCTTGGTTCCACACGAACGCCAATCTTTACAGAGCGGTTATTAAAAATCCTTATGAAATCAATAACAGACAGAACGGAGATAGACTCCTTGCTCGCTACTACCGATATCCAAAGGGATATTGCTATTTGGCACGGTTCTTCAGCTCTTATCGGCACGATCGTAGCTTGGTTGCGTAAGGACATGCCTTATACACCGCAATTTCTTGCTAAGCAGTTGTATATGCTTTTTCATTTAAATAACGATATTAGGAAAACAACCTGAAAAAAGCAACTATACCAGTTCGACCTTTTTGGTAGTTGTTCCCTCCTGGGGTTATCCAGGAATGTATTATGAATACAATTCAGATAAGGATTTCAAAGATGCGTATTCCTTTTACCGTTCTTATGATAAAAAGGAATACGCCGTAGTTTACCCCATTTAAACAAAAAAGCCTTCCCGGTGGTGGGAAGGTATCAGTAGCCTCTATTTTATTGAGAGGTTTTTCACTGTATTTTAATACCTTTTTGTTAATCACCATAGCTTTGTATCAAATTAGCGATATGTGCATAAGCTCCTCCTGCAAGTAATGCTGAAGTAACCATTACTGCTTCTGCAAGCTCTTCATTTGTACATCCAAGCTTCATGGCATTTTTCGTATGGACATCTATACAATATGGGCATTGCGTAGCATGAGCAACTGCCACAGCAATAATCTCTTTAAACTTTCCACTCAATTTGCCTTTCTTCATTGCTGTTCTACTAAACGTAGAATAACCTTTAAAGCCTTCAGGAGCAAATTTATTTAATTGACCAAGGTTTTTTAGATTTGAACGTCTATAAAGTGAATCCTCTGCTTCTGCATCCATCGCATTATGTATATGAGTACTATGGGTTACTACCCCACCTGCTTCTACTCCTGCTACAACAAAGATCGCTTCTACTAATTCTTCAAGTAATGCTCCTTCAGCTTTTGCACGTCGTGTATGTGAATCAATACAATAAGGGCATTCCGTTACATGGGCAATTGCAACCGCTATGATTTCTTTTTCCTTTTTACTCAGTGCACCATCTGTCATGACAGCTGTATTAAAATCCGAAAAAGCTTCGAGCTGTTCTGGTGCTAATTCTTTAAGTTTACTAAGATTTTTTAAATTTCCTTTTTCATATAAATTGTTTGTCATTGTAGACATCCTTTCTTTCTAATAAAAATAAAGGAGCTTGTAATATAATCCCATCAGACTTTTTATATTTACTCAACTTAATAGAGTTAATCATTGAGTCGGATAGACAGTATTATGATCAGCAAGGATCACCAATTGTTTTTCATTAGGTTGAAAATTAATTTGTGAATCAGAGGAGTAATACCACGTCTTTTCGTTTTCCTTTGCTTCAAATATATTTAACTCATCTTTAAAATCTAAAACTGTCGAAGCAGTTTCTTCATCAACAGATAAGGAGATCAGCCAACGATCGTCTTGCTTTTCAATACGGTAATTAGTAGTTTGACACAGCAATCGGCTGCCTATAGAGTGACGAATCATTAACATTAAAATTCACCCCCAGGTAAATCAATTAATAAAAAGAAACTATCTTGATTTGCCTGAATCGTAATTTCATGGATGTCTGTGCTCCGTGCCGCATCCTGGGATTGTAAAATGGAATCCTTATTAATTGAAATTTCTCCTTCTATAGTAAAGATGTAGATCTTCCTGCCTTCTTCCTGTTGAAAGTTCAATGTCTTATTTCCATCCAACTTTGATAAATAAAGGGTTAAATCTTGATGAATTCCTGCCACCCGCTCGGAGGCAGTATGGGATATTACAGGTAATAAGTTATTTTGTAATTGTTCAACATCATATGAGATATCTTCATAGGATGGAGTTAACTTTTTTTCATTTGGTGAAAACCATAGCTGTAAAAATCGGACTTCTTCATCATTGGAAGCATTGAATTCAGAATGAAGCACTCCCGTTCCAGCACTTATTCGCTGTATATTTCCATAGCTGATAATTCCAGAGTTCCCCAAGTTGTCTCCATGTTTTAGCTGCCCCTTTAATACGATAGAAACAATTTCCGCTTCCCGATGCGGATGAATTCCAAAGCCGCGACCACCTTGGACGGTGTCGTCGTTAAAGACACGCAGTGGACCAAATCGGATATTGGAAGTGTCATAATACTCACCAAAAGAAAAACTTAAATTACTCTCCAGCCATTCATTTTTTACTGTGTATCGTGTACCTGCAGGATAAATTTGAATCAATTCTCTCACTCCTTATCTGAATTTCTTAGTCATGAATATCGAGCTTTATTTCTTTCATTCAAAACAAAAAGTTGGAATATATAACAGGATTTCTTCTGCTATATGCCCAACTCTTTCTTTCCTAGAATTTCCTTATGCTTGATATTTTTTAATCAGATCAACAAACTCCATTTGTTCTGAAAAGTCTTTATACATGCCTACAGCAAAACCTTTGAATTAGCTCTATAAACTTATGCACTCTTAACCTTATCTAATTTTTTTAAAAACCCAACTAAACCTCTTATAGTAAACAAAGTAAAATTTACACTGGTAAAGGTATGTAATATTGTCCATTTTTTCCATTTGAATAACTTGGAATTCTTTTCAAAGCACCATTGACCGATACTCATGGGAACACTAAAAAGTAAACTTTTTAAAAGTATTTTGCCTAAATGATCGTTATAAGTCAGTTTCACCCATATAACACTTAAAAGCGGGAAAAACAATATGTCATAAATGATGTTTGTCTTAAAAATTTTTGGAAAGGGACGAACTGGATATTCAAGTCTTTTGGTACCAACCACAAAAGCATCAATTAGAGTTGCAATTACTCCTTTTGAGAAAAAAATAACAAGATTTTCTCGCATTTTAGATCCTTTAAATAAAAATGGCAAGGAAACCACACACAAAGCAGTAAGTAAATTCAACAGTTTCTTTTCCATAAAAACATCCTCCGATGTGAATCAAAATTTAATATGCTCCCGCCTTACAATGTTCTGTAAAACCCCATCAAACCAAGCAGAGTAAAAATAATTTCCTACCTATTATTTCTTTAGGTAGTATTTACTATTCCTTCGAGTATAAAAGTACTTTCTATGTAAATAAAAAACTAATCGAAAGGTTCCGATTAGCTTTCTTTTAAAATTATCTTTCCATATTAAGCAGCTTTTTTTGACTCAATTGAATCCTTTTGAAAAATCAAGTCACTAACTGATAATAGCTTGCTTCCATAAAATAATTATTTATTTATAACTTTTCGATACCATTGCGCTGCGGCTTCAACTTCTTGAGAGGTTAATTGATGACCTCTATTCTCCCAATGAATTTCTACATTCGCATTTGCCTTTTCTAATAAAGATTGTAATTCAGCAGATTCTAATGGCGAGCAGATTGGATCATTGGTACCAGCTGCAATAAATACTGGTTTCCCAGTTAAATCAGGTAGTTCAATTCCTTTTCGCGGCACCATGGGATGATGAAGCATCGCACCCTTTAAAGCATTTTGATAGTGAAATAATAAACTCGCAGCAATATTAGCTCCATTTGAGTAACCTATCGCAAGAATATTATCTCGATCAAAATCATACTTTTCGGAGGCCTCATCTAGAAACTCGTATAACTCTTTTGTTCGAAAAATAAGATCTTCCTCATCAAATACCCCTTCTGCTAATCTGCGAAAAAATCGAGGCATTCCATTTTCTAATACATTCCCACGAACGCTTAGTACATTTGCCTCATCATCAATCATTCCTGCAAGTGGCAGCAGGTCTAATTCATTGCCTCCTGTACCATGAAGCAATAACAACGTGGGTTTTGTTTGATTTTGCCCCTTATTGAATATATGTTTCATTATTTATCTCCCTCCAGAACTCGAACCTCTACATGCGGTAAGGTTTCTTCTAATTCTTCTCTTTTTGACTCTAGCCAAGATGGCAACATAAGTTTTTCCCCAAGTTCTGCGACTGGTTCATCCACAGAAAAGCCTGGTGGGTCGGTAGCTATTTCGAAGAGGATACCCCCTTCTTCATGAAAATACACTGCTTTGAAATAGTTTCGATCTCGAATTTCTGTTGGATAGTATCCTTTGTCTTGAAGAAGAGATCTCCATCTAAGTAAATCCCCTTCATCCTTTGCTCTCCATGCTATATGATGAACTGTTCCTGCTCCCATCAGTCCCCTGACTGATGGGTTTAACTGAATATCAATTGTATTTCCAAAATGTCCTTCAGATTTAAATCTTAGGAATTCATTTTCCTGCCCAATACATTCCATTCCTAAAGTATTTTCCAGCACTTCCGTCGTTTTATGTGGCTGTGCAGAAAACAGAACAGCGCCGCCAAACCCTCTTATCGCATTCTCAGCTTGAATTCCCCCAAAGTTCCAAGTATTTATTGGACCTTCATCTCTTTCTATCAGTTCAAGCTGGAGTCCGTCTGGATCGTTAAATTTCAAATATTTCTCACCAAAGCGATTGGCTGAAGTAAATTCAATTCTGAATTGTTGGAAACGCTTCTCCCAGAATTTTATTGTACCTGTTGGAATAATGTAGCTAGTGACTCCAATCTGACCTGTACCAATTCGACCTTTTAGCTGTTTTGCCCATGGGAAAAACGTAATTACTGTTCCTGGTTCTCCTGTTTCATTCCCAAAATAAAGATGATACACTTCTGGACGATCAAAATTGATTGTTTTTTTAACAAGCCTTAACCCAAGTACACCCGCATAAAAGTCAATATTCCTTTGTGCATCGTTTACCATCGCTGATATATGATGAATGCCTGCTGTTTTCTGCATTTTTTACTCTCCACTTCATAAATGGGATTTTAAGAAGTTATTTAGGCCTTTCTATTTCAAAAATCTCACCGATTTTGGCGTAATTATTCCCTGCTAATCGACTTACCGCAGCTAAACCTCTAGCATCAATTCTTCCATTTTCATAAATTTCATCTTCAATATGAAATTGAACCACTCTTCCTATAATAAAATCACATCCAGGACTATCCGAACTTCCCAATTCTAAGGAATGCTCTAATGAACATTCCATTCGAATTTTTGCTTCCTTCACACCTGGTACCGAAATTTTTACACTATCCACTGAAGTCAAGTTTGCTAACTTCACTTCACTTTGATCAGAAGGAAGACTTGCAGCCGTCTTATTTATTTTTTCAACATTATGTTCGTCAACAATATGGACCACAAATTGCTTGGAGTCGTTGATGTTTCTAGCTGTATCCTTTTGACTCCCCGCTGAACGTTGAATAGATAATGAAATCATCGGCGGATTGGATGAGACGATATTAAAATAACTAAATGGTGCACCATTTAAAACGCCATCTTTTGAAATGGTTGTCACGAAAGCAATCGGCCTAGGTATGATGCTTCCTATTAGAAACTTATAATTTTCTCTTTCAGACATTAAGGCTGGATCAATTGAAAGCAAAGAAATCATTCCTTTTCGTATAATCAGTCTAGTTCTCTTACTTCAAATGGAAGTAATCTCCGTTCAATTTGTTCTCTTTTTGGTTCATACTGTGCAGGCAACATCAATTTTTCTCCCATGGTTTCTTGTGACTCATCATGAGCGAAGCCTGGAGGATCTGTTGCAATTTCAAATAAGATTTCTCCGTGTTCTCTGAAATAAATGGCATTAAAATAGTTTCGATCTTGTACTGGAGTGACGCCATATCCATTTCCTGCAACATACTTTTGCCATTCCAATTGATCCTGATCGTCACTTGCCCGCCAAGCGATGTGATGTACGGTCCCCACACCCATTCTTCCGCGTCCAATCGGAGTTAATTTCAGGTCAATGACATTTCCGATCTCAGCTGAAGAACGATAACGGGCGAAATCTCCTTCTTTACCTACGAATTCAAGTCCCATAACATTTTCTAACAAATCTGCCGTTTTATTGGGCTGTGTTGATAATAGAGTAGCTCCGCCAAACCCTTTGATGGCAACCTCTGGAATTACCCCGCTAAAGTTCCAATTATTAACTTCTCCTTCTTCTCTTTCAACAATTTCAAGGTGAAGGCCATGTGGATCATCAAATTCCAAATATTGCTCACCGAATCTTTCCATTTTAGTAAAAGAGACTTTGAACTTTTCTAATCTGTTTTCCCAAAATTTCAATGCACCTTTAGGAACAACATATGAAGTAACTCCTACTTGACCATCACCAATGGTTCCTTGATGAGCCCCTGCCCATGGAAAAAATGTGATGATTGTTCCAGGTTTTCCTCCTTCATCACCGAAATAAAGGTGATACGTGCCAGGGTCATCAAAGTTTACCGTTTGTTTCACTAAGCGTAATCCTAAAACACCTGCATAAAAATCAACATTCTCCTGTGGATGTCCTACAATTGCAGTGATATGATGAATACCCATTGTTTTCTTACTCATTTTGAAACACTCCTTTTAAAATTATGATGTCTATTCAATAATTAAATTATTGATACTATTAAAAATCGGGATTCTCTAATTCGAGATATTTTAGAATAAAAAAGCATCCAATGCATATTTTCCAGGTCCAATTAATGCTATACCAATTACAACCGCTATCAACGTCAAATTATATTCGTATCCATTTTGTGTTGCCCAATAGCCATTAGAAGCATGAACCTTTACAATTGCCATTACCATTGTAGCTGCAATCATGATTCCTGCAAGGGGAGTAAGAAGTCCTAATGTAAACAATAATCCCCCAATTAATTCTGTTAATCCTGCCATGAGGGCCATCATCACACCTGGTTTCATACCGAGCGACTCCATCCAGCCTCCTGTTCCCTTTAAGCCGTAACCGCCAAACCAGCCAAATAATTTCTGTGCACCGTGAGCCATGAATGACACACCCACGACTACCCTTATAATTAATAATCCAATACTCATCATTTTATTACCTCCTATTTTCACTTATCTCGACTTCGAGATATTGATTTAAAAAATATATTATTCCACTCTGTTTCTAACTTTCTTTAAACAATGGACCATCAACTCGGACTCATCTTCTGTTAAATCTTCAAAAATAGAATTAACCATGTCTTGATACTTCGGCATGATGTTTTCCATTATTTCCATTCCTTTAGCTGTTAAGGTTACATGAATAACCCGCCGATCTTCCCTACAGTCATTCCTTTTTATGATTCCTTTTTGTTCAAGTTTATCAATAACATACGTCATCGAGCCGCTAGAGGTCAGGATTCTATTTCCAATCTGCTGAATTGTTTGTTTCCCTTTGTAGAAAAGTACCTCTAAAACTGAAAACTCGGTAATACTAAGATTATTTTTGGACATTTCGTCTCTTATTCGTTCCTGAATGCCCTTTGAGGTTTGCATTAGTAGCAAAAATGGATGGTTAGTACATTTCCTTTCCATATTCACACCTCCTAGTTAAATATCTTTAATTAATATATCTCGAATTCAAGATAATGTCAATACTTGTTTATAATTTAATCAATAACAGTTTTTCTCCAAATAACCCCGGCCGAATCATGGACTTTATCAAGTTGGAATACACGCATTTTACGTGGCAAAAAGCTCCGTAACTCTTCTTCATTACACCCTACTTGTAAACTTTTTTCATCAAGGATTAATGGTTTTCTTAATAGCCCAGGATTCTCTTCAATAATCGTATACAATTCTCGGAGTGAAAGAGAGTCGATATTAATATTTAGCTTCTGGAAAGCTTTTGACTTTGCTAAATTCCCTGTTGCTCCAAATAAGACAAAGGTCAATGATTCCATCATGCTTCCCCCATGTTCGTATCTATTTTCTCTTATATCAATCTTCGGACTTTCGTTACAAGTTTTTTATCAATAATGGTAATAACAGCATCAGCAAGTCCAACAAATAATCCATTATCAACCACACCAGGTATAAGGTTCAGATTTTTCTCTAATTCTTTTGTATGCTTAATTTCTTGAAAACTGCTGTCTATAATATAGTTACCGTTATCGCTAAGAAAAGGATTCCCATCCTTTTCCCGCAGCTTTGGATAGCCTCCAAGCTCTCGAATGTACTTCATGGTCATCTTATATCCAAATGGGACCACTTCTATCGGCAGTGGAAAAGTTCCTAATGTATCTACATTTTTATGGGAGTCTGTAACGACAATAAAAGTTTTAGCTGCTTTCGCAATTATTTTCTCTCTTAAAAGGGCTCCGCCTCCTCCTTTAATAAGGTCTAAATCTCGATTCACTTCATCCGCACCATCTATGGCTAGATCAATTTGATCAATTTCATTTAATGAAACAACTGGGATTCCTACATTTATTGCTAATTTTTCTGTTTGTTTGGACGTAGGTATTCCTTTAATAGAAAATCCTTGTTGAACTAATTTCCCAAGCTTAGAAATGGTATAAAATACAGTGGAGCCAGTTCCAAGTCCAACTACCATTCCCTCTTTCACAAAATCTACAGCTTTTTCTCCGACTTCTTTTTTTTCATTCAAGGCCATTTGCCCCTTTCACATCAAAGATCTGGAGATTCATTTTTTAATTTAACCATTGTTTCTTAATTTGCTCTTGTGCGAAATGCAAAATTTGTTCTTCAGGTGTGTCCTTTTTAACAATTACATTAGTAAGGTTATGAGATTTTTTATAGCTTTCTCCGGTTACAAGATTTCAATGGTAAGAGATTGCCCACAAACTCTTAAGGGAAAAATTTATATTACCCAGTTCATGTATGGCCTATTGGTTGCTGTTATTCGTTTTTTGGCATGAGTCTAAATATTTCTCATAAAATGTACAAGAGTCTAATCGCTATCTCTATTGTTTCCGGAGTTTCATTAATCGTGTTTGGTATATATTTTGGATACCAAGGGATTTATGCACACTGGGGTTAGGCTTCATCTTGTCTTTTTTGACGTTCCCATGGATACGATTTCGTTAAGATCTTGTCCCTCCATTCATATAGTAAACATATACGGATGAGGGATGAACAGTATTACATAGGAGGAGAATATGTTTATTTTTATTGAAATAGCCGTTTTGGGAATGGCCTTATTAAGAGTACTTTCAGGAAGTATTGAAATACTTGCGGCTATACTCATGATTAAGTTTAATTCAGTTGAAAAGGCCCTTTTAGTTAATAGTTCTCTAGCACTCGTTGGCCCTATTATTCTCATCTTAACGACTACAATTGGTGTTCTGGGATTGACGGGGAATATTTCATTTGCCAAAATAGTCTGGATTTTCATCGGAGTTGGCTGTATTTTTATCGGTGTAAAATCATAATCTTCCGTTTAAGTTTCTTTATAAGTTAGAAAATAAAGGAATGGCACGAAAAAACAAACAAAAATAAACAATTGCATATTAATCTATAGAGGGACTAGATACGTTACTTTTACACCATGGGTTTTTGTTGCAAAATTGTAGCATTAGAAAAAAACATTGATCAAAAAGAAGGTCTTAAAATTAAGTATTTTAATTACTTCTATTCTTGAGGAAATTATTTTCATGCGAGTTGTACATGGAGTCTTATGTCCGTTCCTGCATTTGTTATTAGCATTTATAGTCTGTTCATTATAGATGATTGCCATCCCAGTCCGTTCAGCATACTGGGTACAGCAACAAAAAAATAATCCCCCATCATTCCTTGATTCGGAACAAACGGGGGATGATCACCTAGTATTCTTTTTAGACATAAAATACCTCTCTTTCTTCTTCGTTTAAACTCTCTCTAATTGCATCTTCCCACCATCGAAAGTTATCCGGAATACGATCTTTCATGAGTTTTAACCGTTCATTCGCAAGCTTTGCCTTTCTTAATGTTTCTTCCTCTTCCATTCCACAACAGATTTGATAAATATCATCAAGTAGGTAAATTTTTGAATAAAAACTAAAGGGATGGGGGGATATCTTTATTTGATTAATCCACGAATTATAGTGTGGTAAAATAGGAATATAACTTGTTAACGGAGGATTCTATGATTTGGTTTTTGCTGCTTGTCGTTCT
Organism: Bacillus sp. ISL-75; assembly: GCF_018613095.1. Classification (NCBI taxonomy): domain Bacteria; kingdom Bacillati; phylum Bacillota; class Bacilli; order Caryophanales; family Bacillaceae; genus Bacillus; species Bacillus sp. ISL-75. The sequence goes on along the minus strand of NZ_JAGGQX010000074.1, from coordinate 12,205 downwards.
GTTTGCTTTTTTGATGGGATTTTTCCAGGTTCCCATCTGGATCATGTATGGCGTATTGTTTGCCGTGCTTGTTTTTATCATGTTTCGAAACCCGCTGTTATTTGGTAAAGATGCTGAAAAGATGATGACGTACTTAAAAAAATCCAGATCACCTTATTTGCAATTCCTTTACCATTTTCTTCACGGGAACCTATCGGCAGCGGAACAAGCGATGGGGAAAATCCGTTCCAAAAAATCAAAACGAAACTCCGAGTTGATGCTCTTAATGGAGCGGAAGCAATACGGAAAGGCAAAAGAACTTCTTACACAAATGGGTGGACATAAGACAAAGTGGTACGCTTTGTCGGATATCGCCATTAATGAAGGCGACGTAGAAGCATTCAAACAAAATAAAAAGAAGATAACAGACTCCTTTTTTTTAAACATGTTGGAAGTCGATCAAGCCGTTTATGATGGGAAAAGGGAAGATGCGGTTGCGCTACTCGATAACTTGATTCCAAAGCTTAGAGGTTATAAATTACTGACAGCCGTCCAGTATCGAAAGCAAATACTTGAAGGAAGAGTCTGACCCAAATTACCGATGGGTAAAGCCCGAAATCTTATGATTTCGGGTTTTTATTTAATGGATTCGAAATGGTAAGGGTTGAATAAAAGTGGCTTATATGTGATTTTTTAATCTCTTTTCCATCAGTTCTGCCATTTGATTCGAATTTGAATTTCCTTCATTTTGTAATTTATCAATGATGTTAATATAATCCGTTTCATTTCGGTTCTGACTTAATTTATATGCAGCCTGAAATTCTCCCACCTTAATCTTAAATCCAACTATACCTTTCAGTTCACTCTCTAAGAGATGAGGAGAAAGTTTATCCCATAAAACAGGATTTTCACGATTTTCTTCATATTTTTCCAGCATTATTGTTAATTCTTCTATTAATTCATCTTTCTCTAAAATGCTTGCTTTACCATATACATGGACGGCTTGATAATTCCATGTTGGAACTTCTTCATGCCCATACCAAGAAGAAGAAATGTAAGCGTTCGGTCCCTGAAACATAACAAGCACATCTTCACAGGTTTCAAATGTTCTCCACTGAGGATTTCCATAAGCCATATGCCCAGTAATATAGTAATCATCACCTTTTTTATTTAACCCCAAAGGCAAATGAGTGGCAATTGGTTTCCCTTGTTCTGTTGTGACAATCGTGCCAAAAAAGTTATTTCGAACAAAATCCCAAATTTCATCAACATTTGTGACCTTAAAATATTTTGGAATATACATAATAATCCGCCCTTCATAAAAAGTTATATGAGTGTTTTGGTCATTATTAAGTCCGTTTGTTCTTCATCACCCATATAAAACGAGTGGGCTCCAGTTTGAACAAACCCCATTTTCTTATAAAAAGCAATCGCATTTTCATTTTTTTCCCATACACCCAGCCAGATTTTCTTTTTATTACGTTCCATCGCAATTTCCATAGCTTTATTTAGCAGATATCTACCAAGCCCATGTTTTTGAAATTTGTCCATTATATAAATCCTCTCGATTTCAAGTGATTCATCACCCATTTCTTCAGACTGAGCATCATTGGTATTGACCTTTAAATATCCAGCGACTTCATTATTAAAATAAACAAAAAAGAATTGCGAAGAAATATTGGATAATTCTTTTTCTAATTGTTTTAAGTTAAATGCCCTTTCCAGATAGGCATTCATATTTTTGGTTGAATTCTGATGCTTAAATGTCTCATTAAATGTTTCATAACTAATTTCTTGAAGTTTGCGTGAATCTTCTAGGGTACACTTTTTTATATTTATAGTCATTTAAATATGTCGCTCCTTTATATAATCAATAATTTCTTTTGTTTCCCTTTTTTACAAATTCCCAGTCTTTTTCTATATTTTTTCTTACTCTTTGAAGAAGATTGAAAATGGTTCCTACTTCTCTTTCGGAAAATCCCTCTAATGCAACGCTATTGGAATAATCATTTTCTCTTTTTATAAAAGGATAAACATTTTTCCCTTTCTCTGTTGGCAAGAGCTTTTTTATTTTTTTGTTATGTTGATCTTCTTCCTTTTCAATAAAGCCATTCATTTCAAGTTTTTGTATCGCACGAGCTGCTGTTGTTCGATCTACTTTTATCATCTCAGCTAACTTTTCTTGAATGATTCCCGGGTTTTCACATATTCGCACAAGGTACAAATACTGCCCTTTTGTAAGGTCATATTCTTTAAATTCTATATTACTTATAGAATCTAATGCCCTTGCTATCATTCCAATTTCACGAAGAATTTCCTTCATAATGAACTCCTTAGTACATATTTTTGTTGCAAATGCAATAAAAATGGCATATATTAAATTTAACCTAACTTTGTTGCATTTGCAACAAAAAAATATTGATAAAGAGGTCGAGTAAAGTGAAATATGTTTTTTATGTATTAGGAATTTTAATATTAACTCTTGGTATTTCTTTCACTATACAATCAGATCTTGGAACTTCACCTTTTGATGCACTTTTGGTAGGACTATCCAGAAATGTGGGGCTTTCTGTGGGAAGTTGGGAAATAATAATAGCTTTACTATTGATAGGTTGTAATTCATTTTTAAAAAGACAAAGACCAGAAGTTTTGGGGTTGTTAACAGCATTTATAACGGGTATGGGTATTGATATGTGGCTTTTTTTATTGCACAATTTGATAACACCTGAACTATGGTACAGCAAAGTTATTTGTTTTGGAATCGGCTTAGTTGTTATAGGATTAGGAACCGCAACATATTTACACACAAATTTTGCACCGATTCCAGTTGACCGATTAACCTTAATCATACAAGAATTAACTAGAACAAATATATTTTTTTCGAGAACATTCATTTACCTCGTGTTCTTGATAATGGCAATGATTATAAAAGGACCAATTGGCGTTGGAACTTTATTAACCGTTTGTTTAGGGGGGCTAATACTTAATTACTTTATGCCATTTACTGAAAAAGTATTAGACCGCATATTAACACACTCAAGTACATCACCAAATTATGGTAAAGATAAAAACCATTCTTAATAGGATGGTTTTTGTTGTTCTTGTTCCACTAACCTGACCTTTGTTGAATAAAAAATGCCAACCCATACAAGGCTGACTCAATGCATGATGTCCACTTAGTGCAAAACCTTGACTCCGACAACACTATCGAATGTCACCCGCTTAAATTCTCCAGGATTAACCTCTATCCGCAGCTCATACGTTAGCGGATCGACGTAACTCTTCTACCATGCAAATCTATTTGATACCCATTGAATAGAGCCAAACTCACCATTCGGATGGTTTTGTAATTTAAATCTCCTATGAAGGCACTCTCATCATAACAGTGTCTTGGCGATTATCAATGACTAGCGCCCGTGCCATTCGAAACTCCCTCAATCTCCAATTTCTGAAAAGATATGGGGGCTTTTCTTCCGATTGTATGCATAGAATGTAGACAAGGTAAGTGATCTTTCAATGAAAATAGTTAACCTGGAGGGAATAACCTAATGCATTTTATTGAAGATGTTAAAGACGTGAAATTTAGCTTTATGGAAAAACCGCCGGCGTCGTCAATGACTTATGCCTTTGTTTATGTAAATAGTCACAATGAATACTATGCAGTTAAAAATGGAGAGCGTTTGTCACGTAGTGAATTGCGGATTGGCAAATATAAAAGGGTTTATACAGTCAATATGCAGCAGCAAACCATCACCTACAAGGAGGAAGTCCCTTCGGCTACAAGAGGAAGAAGGTTTTCTGTCAATTTATTTATCGATATTGCCGTTGAAAACCCTGAACGGTTAGTTCAACAACATGCAGGAGAAATTGGCCACATTTTTAACAATAATCTGCCCTTCTGGGTTGAGTCGGAAGCAAGATTTTATCATATTGAAGAGGATCTGAGTTTTGCCCGGCATATTGAAGAATTTTTTCAAACCTCGCCATTGGTCAAGGTGTTAAGGGATGCTGGTATTGTTGTTCGAAATGTTCGTGTTTTGATCCGGCAAGGTATTCGGGACCAGCGCCATGATGAGGCGATCGCCGATTTAGACCGGAACGCAGAATTATCCGCCTATCAAGAGGCTCTCGACTTGGAGGAAGCGCGCCGGATTTCGGCCTCGATTAAAGAAGCCCTTCAAGCAGGTGATTTTATCACTGCAGGGAAGCTTGGAGAAAAGAATGAAATGGCAAAGCGGTTAGTGGAATCGGAGTTTAGCCAAAATCAAACCTTCAAATATGAGGTAAACAAACAACTTTTAAACTTGATCAACGATCACTCTATTGACCAGTTTGAGGCAGAACAAAGATTGGCCAAGCTAAAAAAACTTTTCCCCTATCTCCCCGTTACTCAGGATAATATCAATAGAAATAAACAGATTGCTGGTCCAAGGAGATAACTTCTATCCTATTTAAATAAAGGAGATTAGCGAATGTGGAATCCATTTTAAATCAGCTGTTTTGGATCTGGTCACTTATTTCTGTCTTGCCGGAATGGTTGCGTATCTTTTTGGCGCTCTTTGTGCTCCTGCAGCTCGCAAGGCTGATTTTGTTGTACATTGTTCCTCCCTTCTTAAACTTGTTGTGCCGTTTGTTGAAAAAAATACTTTATCTCATTTCTTACCCGATCATGGCACTTCTTTGCACGATGCAAAGAAGCCGGAGAGAAGCAGGAAAAGCTGGCATATCTGTTTGGATTGATATCATTGAAGGAATGTTTGCTTTGTTTGAAAGTTTTTTCAACAAAATGATTCAGCTTTTCCAGAAACGGAAAAGGAATAAGACAAGGATTAAAAGATGGACCTTCTATTCTGCCACAGCTTTAGTGATTTTGCTTACAGCTGCAATCATGAACAATCCTAATGAGTCGTATACACAAAAATGGAAGAAAGTTGAGGTATGGTTAAACCAAGAGCCTGTGCACATAAAAGCTTCCGGGGCTTCCCTTGATCAAAAAGAATTAATTTTAAATAAGAAATATGAAGAAGGCGGAAATATTCGTGAAGCTCCCACACTAACCGCGCCCCGTCTATACACTATTACAAATGAAGAAATAATGCACTTTTTGAATGAAGAACAAGTAGATTCCAAAGGAATTAAGTGGTTAAGAGTTCAAACTGCAAACGGGATCGAAGGCTGGATTTCAGCTTTCATTGTCAGGGAAAAATAATAAATTGAGAGGGATTTTTAACATCTTAGTGTCGCAATGAATTTAAACAATTACCGTTATTTTATGACCCTTTTTTCAGTTCATAGAACAACCTAAATAAGGAGAGTTAGCTCCAATGGGAATAGTCCCCTCTCCTTATTTAAAGCTCTCCTCAATTTATCAAACCGTGAACTTCTAACTAAAACAAAAAGTTCTCGGCCAATGTAGTCCATTAAATACCCATAATTATCGTAATATTCAGCGATGGTATGAAAAGTATAATAGTAGAAAATCCTAATATAGAAAGCATGATTGACCTCCTTAAAATTAACAAGTACATCATGTAAACGCATTCAATAAATTGGAGGCACACACCTCCTTAAGAAATGAACCTCAGGAGGTGATTACAACAATCTACTAAAATAGTTACTTTAATAAAGTTATGCTCTTTTCTAGAAGTTTTTTTTATCATACTGTTCGTAATACCCCTGACTTTGTAGGCGTTTCATTAATCCATTCTCCCCCCGTTTCGAGAGCGTCAGCAACTCTCATTGCACGATTAATATCTGATGTGAACACACCAGCTTGCAATCCAAACACAGAATCATTAGCCATTGCAATAACTTCCTCTTCTGTATCAAATGGAATGACAGAGACGATTGGAGCAAACGTTTCTTCACATACTACTTTCATGTTCGGAGTAACATCGACCAGGACTGTTGGCTCAAGTAATGATCCTTCCCTCTTACCACCTGTTGCAAGCTTTGCACCTGCCTTTACTGCTTCCTGAATCCACTCTTCCGCACGAATCGCTTCGTTTTTACTAATCATCGGTCCAATATCCGTTGTTTCTTCCATTGGATTACCGAGGACTAGTTTTTCAACAAGTGACACGTATTGATCTAAAAATGTTTGATAAACTTCTCGCTGCACATAAATCCGTTGAGCAGAGATACAAATCTGTCCAGAAAAAGCAAATGCTCCGCGTACTAATCCTACTGCTGCCGCATTCACATCCCCATCATTGAAAATAATATTTGAAGAATTTGATCCAAGCTCTAATGTCACTTTTTTCAATCCAGCTTTCTTCCGTAAATTCATTCCTACAGACGGACTTCCTGTAAATGTTACCTTACTAATGCGAGAGTCAGTTACTAGAACATTCCCTATCTCCGAACCGTTTCCAATCACTAAATTTAAAGCTCCCATAGGCAGTCCGGCTTCTTCGAAAAGTTTGACAAGCATATAAGAGGAAAGAGGTGTTTTCCCCGCAGGCTTTAAGACGACTGTATTTCCTGCAGCACAGGCAGGTGCCAGCTTATGCAAAGCCAGATTTAACGGAAAATTGAAAGGTGTTATGGCTGATATTACTCCAATTGGATAACGACGAACCATACCGATTCGATTTTCTCCACCGATCGCAGCATCCATAGGCACAAGCTCACCTTCAATTTTTTTCGCTTCATCTGCCGCAAAGCGAAGCACTTGGACTGCACGCCCCACTTCTCCTCTCCCATCACGAATTGGTTTCCCTGCTTCTAAGCCAAGAATTCTTGCAAATTCTTCTGTTCTTTCTTCTAACAGGTCAGCGGTTTTACGCAGAATTTCTGCTCGATGATAAGCCGGCATTTTTTTCATGGACTCATGGAAAACTCTATGTGCTGATTCAATCGCTCTTTCAGCATCTTCTTGTGAAGCTAAATTTGCCTTTCCGACTACTTCTCCATTAAAAGGGTTAATCACCTCCATTGACTTTTCTTCTGTTCTAGTAACTGCTTTGCCATTCACAAGTGAAGTAACTTTCATTATTTCAACATTTATCATTTACCTATCTCCCTCTTTGATATTTCGGCGACAATCGATTTTACGCTAATTTCAGGACTTGTTAATATGGGGGTTGTCGTAATATCAAGTGTTTCAATTGCTCTCGCCATACTAAATTGTGAAAAAAGAATGACATCACAATCCATAGTTAACTCTAGTACCTCCCGATGGATTAACTCGTCGTGTTTTGTACGATCCCCTTTTTGTAATGCCTTAAATGCTTCAGGGATAACCACCGTTTTAATCGTGACATCCTTCTGTCTCTCTAAGGATATTTTTTCCAATATCGTAGCTGTTGTTGGTCCTGCAGCTTCTATCGTAGCAATAACACCAATCCGAGTACCCATATCCACAGCTTTTTCCAACATGCTTAAATCCGCACTTAACATGGGGACATCAAATAAGTGGCTAATTTCTGCAACAACTGGAGTAAAGGATGAACAAGTTAGTAGAATTCCATCTACACCACACATCACTGCTTTTTCTACCAAATTCAATAAACGTCTGGCCATATTTTTTGTAACGAATCCTGTTTCATTTAATTCAAAAATAAGACTTTCATCCATGAAATTTACCACAGTAACTTGTGGTGCATGATTTTTAAAAGCTTCTAAAATTGGCTGAACTGAGTTCATCGTCGCATGGATAAGCCCAATTCTAAAATCTTCTCCTGACAATTTACTTCCTCCTAAGTTATCTGAATTCGCTTTCAAATGTACATGAATATCATGAATCCATTAGCTTTTAACACATTTGAAAATCAAAAGCTGTAATTTCTATAAATGTAATGTATTATATTTTTAGGAATTAATAAAATATTGAATTTTTATTAATTCCAATAGAATTTTTCGATTATAAGAAAGGAAGCTCACCGTGGATAAAAAAGACTGGCTTATTTTACAAATGGTTTACGCTGAAAAAAATATTACCAAAGCAGCTGAGCGCCTGTATATTTCCCAACCTACTTTAACGTACCGGTTACAACAAATAGAAAAAGAATATGACATTAAACTTTTTTTTAGAGGAAGAAGAGGTGTTGACTTTACGGAACAGGGAGAATTATTGGTCAAATACGCGGAAGATATGCTTAAACAACAACAAGACATGGAAGAAAAGCTGTGGAATTCAGGAAATGAAGTGCGTGGAACATTACGCTTAAGTGTTTCAAGAACATTTGCTTTTTATCGATTACCGCAAATTCTAAAAGGTTTTAATGAACAATTCCCTAAAGTTGAATTTCATGTTAATACCGGTGTTAATATAGACGTACTTCAATCTATTTATAAACAGGATGCACATATTGGTATAGTGAGAGGTGATCACAGCTGGCCAAGTAAAAAAATGACAATTACAGAGGAAAACATTACGATTCTCTCATCCCAAGAAATTAATTTAAAAGACCTTCCCTCTTTACGGAGAATCAGTTATAAGACTGATCCCAGCTTGGAAATGATTATTGATAACTGGTGGAAAGATAATTTTTCTACACCTCCAACTAACAGTATGAATGTTGATAATGTAGAAATTGCAAAAAGAATGGTTCTTAACGGATTAGGTTATTGTATTGCGCCCAGTATTGTAATAGAAAATAACGATTTGTTACACAAAATTTTTCTTAGTGATACCTCTGGCGATCCAATCGTTTGGAAAACCCGCATCTTATATCGTGAAGAGCTACTAGAGTTAGCAATGGTAAGAGAGTTTGTCCATTTTATTCAAGAATATCATCGAAATCTCCTTGAAAACTAAAATCTCTTTAAAAATATACTTATAAGTAAATAAATGTCATTCTAGCCATTTAGGTATAGAAAAAATTAATCATTAAATATTAAAAAATCATATTTTATTAATTTCTAATTTTATATTACATTAATAACATAAGGTTCAGGCTCAACTAGAGCTCTTAGATTAATACTATACTGTCTGGAGAGGAATGTTAAAAATGACTGTTTATCGTCTTGGTGTACTAGCTGGTGATGGAATTGGTCCGGAAATTGTAAGCGCTACAGTTGATGTATTTAAAACTGCTGCAAATAAAGTTGGAGTTGAAATTGAATGGATTGACCTGCCTATGGGATGGGAAGGAATCAAACAACACAATGATCCCCTTCCAGAGATAACCACAAAATCGTTGGAAAACACTCACGGATGGATACTGGGTCCACATGATTCTGCTGCTTACCCACCTGAGCATAAAGTGAAACTCAATCCAAGTGGAGCACTTCGCCATTCACTTGATTTATTTGCAAATATTCGGCCAGCTAAAACAATGCCAGGCATTCAAAGCGTTGTGGGAGAAGCTGATTTGGTTATCTTCCGTGAAAACACGGAAGGATTTTATGCAGATCGCAACATGTTTGTCGGTCATGGGGAGTGGCAAATTACGGAGGATGTAGTTGTCACATCGGGTGTGTTTACAAGAAAAGCAGCAGAACGTATTGCACATGCAGCTTTTAAAATGGCCATGAAGCGCCGCAAAAAAGTAACTATTGTCCATAAAGCGAATGTTCTCCGATTAAGTACAGGGTTATTTTTAAGGGTGTGCCGTGAAGTGGCCGAGCAATACCCTAAAGTTACGGTAGATGATTATCATATTGACGCAATGGCTGCTCATTTAGTCCGTCGGGCAAAAGACTTCGACGTAATCGTAACAGAGAATATGTACGGAGATATACTTTCTGATTTAGCAGGAGAACTTGTAGGAAGCCTAGGATTGGCACCTTCAATCAACTCAAATCAAAATCTGGCTATGGCTCAGGCAGCCCATGGTTCTGCACCAGATATTGCAGGCTTAAATATTGGAAATCCAACAGGTATTATGCTATCAACAGTAATGTTAATGGAATGGCTTGCCGAAAGACATGATGATAGCAAGCTTGAAGAAATAGGTAAATTGGTGGAGCAAGGACTTTACCAATCACTTAAAGACGGTGTGAAAACAAGAGACCTAGGTGGAAATGCCTCTACTACTGAATTTGCAAAGGCTATTTCGGAAAGAATCAATCAATGGGTTTTAAATTAATACATGAACCACAATTACTCCAATAATTATCTTTATTTAAATGCAAATATAATTACCTGGCTTTAATTTAATAATGAAATCATTTGAGGCTGTCGACAAAGTGGGCAGCCTATTTTAATTTTTACTGAATCCGTTTTTTTCTATAACAAAACAAACAAATATAAACTGAATAAATAAAACCCCTTTTCCTTATATAACTTACTGAAAAAGGGGTTGAATGTGAATGGATGTAACCGTATACCAGCATATGAATAGGTTCAATACTCTCTTTATAATTATCTCCAACTTATACTAATAAACGATCTTTGATTTCTTCTACTTTTACGTGTTTTTGTGAAACACCTGTTTCCATCGCTGCGCTAGCAACAGCTGCGGCTACATATGCTGCCACTCTTCTGTCAAATGGATCAGGTATGACATAATCGGCATGAAGTTCTTCATCTGATCAATCCAGAGATGGCATAAACAGCTGCTATCTTCATTTCTTCATTGATTTCTTTTGCATGGACATCTAACGCACCGCGGAAAATTCCAGGGAACGCAAGTACGTTATTGACCTGATTTGGAAAATCAGAACGTCCTGTCCCAATCACTAGTGCCCCGGATTCCTTTGCATCTTCGGGCATAATTTCCTACAGCAATACATGGCGTTTAAAATTGGTTGCAAGGTCGGAATACAGAGGCATTTCAGTGATTCCTTGCATATCTACAAGAAAGATTTCAACAAAGCTAAGGAAATCATTGAACTTAATTCCATTTCAACTATAAACAAGCTTTATGATTCTGTTCCGTCATTTCATATTCGTGATTATATCCAAGAAAATCATTTCTCTATATTGAAACAAGAATATGATTTATTAGGGAATTCTTGCTCACAAATATTTAAAGCATATCAACTGTTTAAGTCAGGGGATTATGAGAAAATCCCTCATTCACTACCTCACAAAATTCTAGGATTAACAGCCTATTTATGGTTTTCAGAAAAAAGGAATGTCAATATAAGTTCAAGTTATTTTGACCAAATCCTAAGATAACTTACTCTCCTTATTAATGCTCTCTTACACACCAGGTAGGACATCTTTGGATAGCCATTATTTTTGACGAGTAATAATATCAGATGAGGTACAATTTATTATCAATTCATAGTCTGTTTTAGCAGCGTTATGATAGTTGCCAGGGTAAGACATACCTTATTCAATAACAAAACCTCCCAGCATTAAAGGGAAGTTTTGTTATACACACGGACCACATCTTTATTCTTTTAAAACCAGTAGTGAACAGCACTCCACATATCTAATATCTTTAATGTCTTGTACACAAATATGAAAATGCACTCTTTATGTAACTTTTTATAAAAATCTTCGAGTTACTAGTGCTGCCTCCCATAGCACCTAAAGTTACTCTGTCATACTACGGTGAATGACTTATGCTCTATGAATCGTCATGATGAAAAATGATTTGGTAACAAACCAATGTTACATTTTAAATAAATAAATGGTAAAGAGACCCTTTTCAAATTCAAAAAATCATATATTATTATCAATGAAATAAAAGACAACTTATATTATTTATCATAAGTTAAAATTGACATATATGTTGAATTATATTTTAAATAATTGTTTTAATTTTAGGAATCGGAAACATGTACGGAGTACTAGGTCAGGACCGATGTTTATAACCACCAATGTTCGTTCATTACAAATGTCCAGAGTGTTATAGAATTAAAAAAGAGCGATAATTTTTGACACTCCTCATTTATCCCCTATCTAACTATTTTTACTTGCTTTTCCGATAACTTGACTTCAAAGAGTAGTTTGTGAGGGATAAAAAGAAGAGCGACCATCACATCCACTCTAAACTCACGCTCTCTCTCTCTAACTTCCCTGCAGCTGAACAGGAAAAACAATCGTTAAATACATTTTTTACCCGTAAAATTAGCATTCATTATAGTACTAGGAGTATATTAACTAAATATAATAGGTTGTTTTTTGAGTTAATGGATAGGTTACACTTAGTTGGACAATAAAAATAAGGGCAAGTAGAATAATACACAACACGTGAGGAGAATCTACTATGTCTAAAAAAAGAAGAACGTTCACAACAGATTTTAAAAAGCAGGTGGTGGCCCTATATGAAAATGGGAAAAGTCGCCAAGATATTGTCAGTGAATATGAATTAACTGCATCTGCTTT
>NZ_JAGGQX010000073.1:0-13171 GCF_018613095.1 Bacillus sp. ISL-75 | reverse complement strand
TTAATATTTCTGTCCAGTTAACTGTAACCTATCCACTACATTCTTCTTCCACTAACCGTTAGCAATAGGTAAGCGTTTGAGGTTATCTCCGGCTTTTCCCCTGCTCCGCACGGAACGTGCCAGTTTCCAAGCATTCCGCGTTCCATCTAGCGATGGTTTTCTTAATTATAAGAAGAAAGAAATCGTGATTAAACAATCCATTAAACGATTAGAAACACTTGGTTGTAAAGTAACAGTTGAAGCTATAGCTTAATTAATTTTTTAAAATAAGATAGATCCAATCCAGGTCCTTTTTAAAAATTTGAATTGAAAGGGTCTAGTTTCCTATTGCCAAAAATCCGCTATTGCAGTTTATTATTTCAGGATAGTTTAAGTGCAAACTTTCACAATCTCTTATAATTACTTTTAACATAAAATTACAAATTCCTATCTAAAAATTTAATACATTTTAAATACAAAAAACCTCATTTACTTATGATACGGTTCACCGTAACATATCTAAATGAGGTTTTTAAGGAGAAATGTTAGTTTTATAGTTCCTTTAAATTACCTTTATTTTGAGATAACCATATTCTAATAAAGCATTTATCTTACTTAGGGAAGGTTTTATACCATTTCTTCTTATCCAGTTCCCAATAAAAAAATTGATTGTCAGCCTTAAAAACTATTATATTTCTTCCCTCCTGAAGTTGACTTCCCATTATAGGCTCTACATTTTCAAGCTGAAAAACAGATGGTCCATACCAAGGGTGGCCAGGTGCTTTGTTGTCTCTCTTCCAAAATCCAACTCCACCATTTTTTAATTTACAGACTACTCCAAAATGACCTGAACTATTTTCAAAAAATACCGGATTTCCCGTAACGCCTTTAGCAAACGTCTCACTTTTATTCCACTTCCCATTAGGGTGTTGCCAATAGTGGGTCAAAGAAGAGTCTGATCGAACAATAAGTTCTAAACTACCAAATTTACTTTTGATTGGAAGGGAAATTGTATAATTATTTGGATTGTCTTCATACCATGGATATTCCTTGCTTTTATAATGTTTTGTATTATGTTCACTTTCAATATTTAGAAGTAGTTTCCGTACAGGATCAGCTTTGTCTCGAATCACGGGATGACATAGACCACCACTTTTGATGTTATTAAGGTAGGAAATCATTTCTTCCACTGTGAAGTAAGGACGGTATCGAATCATCTTTGAATCCATAGCATTTGGGTATTTTTTTATCCTGAATCCAAGTTCCTTTGCCATGTTTACAAAAAGTATCTCATCCGTACCGAAGGAAATCGTTTCTAATAAAGCTCTTTTTAACCTTTTCTTTCTTTCTGGTTCAAGTAATGATTTAACTATTGGACTCGAAATTACCTGACCAACATTGAAAACTCCATAGAATGGATTTACATTAAACAATTTTTTCCATCTATCAATGTCTTTCTTAAGTTCCTGTCCAATATACCAATTTTCTTCTGGAATCCCAAGCTTTACCGCCATATAATCCGTATCTTCCATTTCAGTTTGAATGAATTCTTCATATCCTTTTTTGATGAACAAAGCATCCGAATCAATATTAATAAAATATTCATACTCAATACCCAATTCTTCTAACCATTCCATTGTTTCCAGAAAATAAATGGTAGTCCACCCACGCTTTAATTTACGGCTAGAAGGACAGACAGGAACACCTAAACCATCACAAAGTGTCGGATCATTACCCCCATTGTATAAAACCATTGTACTGTTGGGGCAATAGTATCGAACATTATCAATTAGCTGCTTGACTAACTCTCTGTCTTCATGAACGAGGATAGCAAAACAAATTTTGCTTTTGGGTGATTTCATAAATTCATTTTCATAGCTGTTTAAAATATCAATATTTTTATGTTGAATCTTCTCTAGATCCCCTTTCCTTTCATGAATGAGCTTGATCATTTCCTCCTTGTTTCCACTTGCACGTTCATAACGATTGAGAAGATTACCATTGGATTTACCGTTTGGATTTGTTTGATAGCTTGAACTCGGGTGCCACAAATGGAATACTTTTCCTTTTACATTCATTATTTTACCACAAATCGTCCGGACTGCATGTGAAAAAGCATCATCTTCTCCTCCCCATCCAATAAACCGCTCATCAAAACCGTCGACTGCATCGAAGTTCTCTCTAGAAATGACAAACAGTTTTCCAGCAAATCCATCATACACCCAATTTGATTTAGTACATTCTTCAGATTTTACATCTATCGGCCACTCTGGTTTTTTATTAAGTAATCTCTCCGTACCTTGCTTTTCAATATTATAGACTTCTGTAAAAGGAACTACCCATGCTCCTTTTTTAAGTAATCTTATAGCTTCCACAATCAGGTTAGGGTCATAAACGACATCCGCATCCGCTATTACAAAAATATCTCTTGTTGCTTTTTTAGCTGCTGAATTTACAGCCTTAGATTTATTAATTTTCTCTCCATTGATTATTCCCAAACATAATTCAGCTTCGGGCATGACACGAGCATAATACTTTTTAATCCATTCAAATGCTTCCGCTCTTGGACCATGGTCCGTTTGAAAAGGAATAATTATTGAAACTTTTTCCAACACAACAACTCTCTCCTTCATATATAGAAATTAATGTATTTATCATTGTTTTTTACTCATTATTTTCATTAGTTCTACATATTCTTCTAAATTCCCAATATCGTACCGATCGCCAGATACGATTTTCCCATAGATTGATTGTATTTCCAGCAAACCTTTAATGGCATCTGTCAGCTGTATTTCCCCGTCGACACCTTCCTTTGCATACTCTAAGTATTCAAAAATCCCTGGAGTAAAAATATATCTCCCGATAACTGCCAAATCCGAAGGAGGATCTGTTTTAGGTTTTTCGACAATATTTTCAACTTCTATAAGATTATTTTTATTAGACCCTTGTATAACCCCATAATTTTTTAAAAGTTCTTGTTTCACCTGCTTTATTCCTATAACACTGCAATTTGTTTCCTTATATAAATCAATTAACTGTTTCAGAGCAGGAGATTGACTGGAAATGATAAAATCATCTGGTAATAGTACTCCAAACGGTTCGTTTCCAACAAATTCTTTCCCAAGTCGTATAGCGTCCCCAAGTCCTTTTGCATAGGGTTGTTTTATATAGCAAATATCTATTTTTGGAAGTTCTAAATGTTTAAGCATATATTCTTTATTTTTGCTTCTTAAGAAAGCCTCTAACTCTATTGAATGATCAAAATAGTCCAAAATTGAGTTTTTTGAATTTGAAGTTACGATAAGAAGTTCTTCAATACCTGACTGGACTGCCTCTTCAACAATATAATGAATTGCCGGTTTATAACCTAAAGGAAACATTTCTTTGGGTATTGCTTTTGTTATAGGAAGACATCGAGTACCGTACCCTGCAGCAGGGACGATTGCTTTCCTCACCATAACCTTTCCTCCCTTCTTTGTATTGATAAATAAATTAGAAAATTTTTACTTCTTAGTATTATGTGAATTGATATGAAATTCTGAAACGGCTTGTATCATGATTCCACTAAATAATTAGTTATTATGGAGAAACGGTTGGTTTTGTAGAAAGGCACCACCCCATCACCGTCTAAAATTTTAACCATTACCATCTTTAAACTATACCGATAATATGGATTTCTCTAATAAAGGAGTTATTCTGCTAATAGAACCCTTGGAATTGTGGGCAATATCCTTAAAAGGATATTCTATAAAAGTTTAGGATATTTATCATAGTAAATTTGTCCAGTTCAAATCATCGCTCACTCGCATTTTATAAAGTAGAAGCACTTGAGCTTATTTGCAGCTGTTTGTAGGTATCAAGAAGAGTGCAGTTACGAATCTGATTTGGGAGAGATGTAGAGTGAAACTAGGTATTATGTGTGGGATGCCTCTTAGCGGAAAATCAACATACGGTAAAATCCTTCAGAGCCAAGGGTGGGTACGTGTATCGCTTGATGATATCAGGCTAACTTTACATGGGCAAATTTATAAAGCAGAGGCTGAACCGCTCGTGTGGGAAAGCGCTGAACTCATGGTCCGGTCATTGCTAAAAAGTGGACATAAAGTGATTGTTGATACCACAAACAGAACCAGAGAGCGTCGTAAAAGATGGATACGTGTTGCTAAGGAATTCGAACTTACTTTGGAAATTTTCCACGTTGATACTGATTTTGAAATTTGTAAAGAACGTAACAAGGTGCTGAAGCGACTACCTCAAAATGTTTTAAAACAAATTTACAAGGAATTCCAAAAACCAACTTCAGAGGAGGGAACAATTATTAAGGTAATTTAGCAAAAAATCTGAAGTAAATTATCACATTACCCATTATCTAACCTCAAAAGCAGTTTTTAATTAGGAGGAAGTAAAGTGAAAAAGTATATTTGTTTTGATATTGGTGGGACAAAAGTAAAGCACGGGTTATTATTAGAAAATGGAACTATTCTTTCAAAAGATAGCTACAATACCCAATGCGTAAATCTAGAAATATTTTTAGAACAAATGGTAGAAACAATTAAGATGTATACAACCAATAACGACGTAAACGGTGTTGCTATTAGTTTGCCAGGCTTTATTAATCCCCATTCAGGTTATTCAGAACGAGCGGGCGCTGTAACTGCACTAGATAATCAGAATCTTAAAACGTTATTAGAAACAAGAATTCCTCTACAGGTTGAGATTGAAAATGATGGAAACTGTGCTGCATTAGCGGAAAAAATAAGTGGCAATGCACAAAATTGTACCGATTTTATTTGTTTGACGCTTGGCACTGGCATTGGAGGGGGGATTTTTATCGACGGGAAACTTTTGCATGGTCACAGTTTTAGAGGCAGTGAATTGGGTTTTATCATTACCCAAGCTGGAAAATATGACGGCGATATATTGCAATCCAATGCTTCTACTACTGCCTTAATTAAGTCCTATAAAAAACTCAAGGGTATAAGTGAATACGAAGAAATTAATGGAGAGAAAGTTTTTTTAGCATCTGTTAAACATGAATCGGTGAGAAGACTAATTGATGACTGGGCTAAAAACATTAGTTATGGAATTTATAATCTAGCAGCAACTTTAAACCCACAAAAAATTTTAATCGGTGGTGGAGTAATCGCCCAACAAGGTTTGTTAAGTAATATTAAAAACCATCTTGACCAGCTTTATTGGTGGAAAGATATTAAGATTCCGGTTGAAAGTTGTAAACATCAAAATGACGCGGGAATGATGGGAGCACTGTACCATTTTATACAAAAACAAGGTAGGTAATCTTTTAAAACACCCGAAGTATCATCCAGTCGTTTCATCTGAATGACATTTTCTGTCCTGAAGTAGATGAAGAAAGGGTTTTGGAACAATCTAGAAGCCAAAAGCAACATAAGGAATTTCCTCATAATTATAGAGTAGTCGTCATGACTACTCTTCAAAAAACCTCATTTACTTATGGTACGGTTCACCGTACTTGATATTAAACTTTTCAATCATTTGTAATTTTATTACAATTTTTTCTTCCACAATCTGGCCCGTTAGCCATCCATGCAGCACAAAATCATGCTGCACCACAGAGAATGAAAATGGTTAGGAAGTGTCAATACTGTTACTGACCTTAATCCAGTCAACTCTAATCCATAGACTTATTAATTATCGCTCTCCTCTTTTTTTTAACAATTGAGAAGGGTCTTCTTAAGTATTGTCATTTTTCTATCTTGAAGAAACTTATTTTCATGGTAGTTGAAGAAGAAAAATTAATTTTTGCCAAAAAAAGGGGTAGTTAGTCCTTTAACTAACTACCCTCTAATGATTGTATTAAACTAACAACAATTACAATATATTTACATTTTTTAGCTGGTTATTTAGCTTGTTAAATTGAATTATTTACTTCACAGGGCAAACCAAGAAAGGCTTAACTTCACTCCGCTATTTAGCCTTCTAACAGCTTGATTAAGCCCTTAACCCTTTCAAACAGCTCATCAAAAGTAATTACAGTCACATTTTTAAGCTCTTTTCTGTACAGCTCAAAAGAATGTGTATGTGCAGTATCAGTTAAAGTATCAAATCTGCCTGCTACAACAACACAAAAAGGGTTTATTCAAAACAGTTGGATTAGAGAAAATCTGACTCAGAATCCAAGTATTTTCTTTTAGGACACTTTGCCAAACTTCTCAGAGGTATTATGTTTGTTACCTTCCCAAACAGACAATACTTTTTTGAGGTTAGCTATCCCAATAAGACTATTAAGTTGGTCTAAATCTTTCTCTTGTAGGTTTTTAAGTCTGTCTATTATTTTATTAGGGTTATCATTTAAAACAATCCATTCCAATGTTTTCTCAAGTACATCACTCTTCTCATCCTCTAGTAGTTGAGTAAACAGATCAGCATTACTCTCAAACATTTCAATCAGTCTTTCAATATCGGGACCGCTCTTGAAAAGGTGAAAGCCTCCATATATAACGCCATACTTTTCATGTACTGCATAATGTTTCTGAATTTCTCTTGTAAGAGTCAGCATAGCCTCAGAGTTTAGCTCTAACTTTATCCATTCCTCAGCTTTCAACTTACTTAAATCTAACTCCTTATGATCTTCCCAAGAGGAATATTTACCTTTCTTTTGAAAGATGAAGCATCCTCTAACAGATGTCTCAGGATTATTAATATTGTTCACTATTTCAGGTCTAAAAATAAGTCTAGTAGTCGATGTCTTTTTCAATTCAATGTCATCACAAACAGCAGAATCTCTTGATGTTGTCCATACATTAATTTTGTCTTTCATGTTAAGTGTACGCTCCTCGAAAACTGCATTTTGATAGATTATATTATTTGGAAATCCCTTCTAACAATATACTATATTTCAGTAGATTGGAATACATTTACAAAAAAGGAAACTTAAATTAATATTTTCTGAGGGTATATAAAACATAGAAAATGTAAAGGTACAAAGTGGTGTAAATAGAAAACCAAATACAGAATATAACAAAAAGACACCGGGTTAACAGTGTCTTTCTGTTGGTTAAGCGATTACTCAATAGGTTTCATTTTATTTCTTCTGTTTTCTAGGAAAATTTGTATGTTAATCAGTCCTACAATTATGATTGCCGTCCATAGGACAAATTCAACTAAACTCATACCTAGAGATTGGCTCGATGACCATAGATTGTTGATGATAATTGGGCTATAAAGAAACATCGCCCCTAAAACTAACATGGTATAGAAAAATGTTTTAACCCATTTTTGGGGGATACCGATTGCTCCTAATAACGAATTGAAAATTGCTAATACAACACGACCTCCATCCAATACTGGTATCGGAATTAAGTTGAATAGTGCTAAGACTATACTGATTGCTGCAAACCCAAGCCAAAACTCTTGTGCTATATCTGCTGCTGATATATAAAGTCCGATTGAGTTTTCCAGATCTCTTTCTGGAGTATAAATATCCGTAAACTTAAGTTGTGTGATGAAAGAGTAATATAAGGAAATAAGAGCAATGAACTTTTGATATACAATCTTAAATGATTCTAATACTGATTGCCCTTGTTGAACAAAAAATATCGACAGCCCAACAAAAAAGCTAAGGATGTTCACAAAAATACCACCAAGATAGAATATACATTTTTGATACAAAGGTAAGTTTTCTTCTTTTTCTGCATCAGTTTTTACGAAACCCCTCCCTGGAATTAGTTTGAATTCAAAACTTATACCTTTAAATTCGAAACTGTACAAGTTGGGGCCAATTCCGATTGAAAAAACAGTGATTGGTAGGTTCATTGTTTTTGCTGCTAATAAATGCCCTAATTCATGAAGTATTATGATGAGATACAAAATTAGGTATGCTTTTCCAACCAATAGCACAATGTTCCAAGTGAGAGGGGGTGATTTAATCAAATAACCGGCAAAGGACAACACAACAAATGCATATATTGATAAGTTAAAGCTTTTTTCACTCCCATTTTCCTTCCCTTTTCCCAAAACTTCTAATACCATATAATACCCTGCGATCCCAACTAAAACTAAACCAAACAGTCCAACGCCAAGCACAAATAAATAATACATAAAACACCTCCTTGTATTTATTTTTGAATATATGATGAAGCTTGTCACATATACCTTTTTTGTTGGAAATAAATGAAAGATTATAGTCCTAAAGATACAGTGAGTATATAAGTGGAATGATCTTAGAAATAAGCGGGGGTTATTATGATTTACGAAGAATGAGTGCCACTTACATGAAAATAAAAGGATTCTCTGATGTAGATATCGCTGAAAGATTAGGTCAAGACAGTTTGCAGTCTCAAATAGTTTATACCCTTACCCTTGCACCTGAGTCTTTAAAAAAAATTAAAAAAGCAGCAAATAAAGGATTGTACAATATTGCTAACAGAATAAAAAAGGATTCAAATAGCCACGAAGTCGAATATGAATCTTTAGATACTGAAAGAGTTTTAAAACACACTTCTATGATTTTAGATACATCTAAAGATGAAACTATTGCCAAAATGTTTGCTGAAAAATTGTCAAAAGATCTTGAAGGATTAGAATTACCATCAAATTCTTATATACCCGATGGCGAGGTCCCATCCGGTTTCCCAATGCGAACACATAATTGTAACGCTCAAGCGAAAGCTACTTGTTTCCATCACACTTTGAAATGTTATAAATGTCAAAAGTATAGTCCAGATCAAGATAAATTATTAGAACATAAATCAGAATTGGCAAGGTGGATAGTATTTCTGAATCATAACAGTACTCTTTTGAAAAAAACCAAGGACAAACTTGAAAAAAAGGTCTTACCTGCAAAGATTGATGATATTGAAACGGATTTAAAAGAAGCATTTATTGAACTCTTCGTTAAATTTAACCTTGATGTTAACGATGCCAAAAAAGTTGAAAAAGAAGTGCACTCTATTGCTAAGAAATACATTCAAAAATATTACAAAAAATTCCCTAGCCCTACGGTAGAACAAATGGATATGTTTATGAGAAGTGGTGTTATAAATGGCTAATGTAAAATTTGAAAAAAATGAACTTACAAGATCAGCTGCGGGAGTTAAACGAACTTTTCGTCGTCAAGCTAAAAATGGAAAGTTTTTAGACCAAAAGCTAAATAAAACTGATGCATTAAATAAGATATCCTCTTCTTTAAAGGTTTCGATAAGAAGTTTATATAGCGGAGACCGAAAGGATTACTTGGATGAATGGTACCGTGAGCTTCTAATCGAAATTGAAGAAATTAACCAACATTTACTTGAAGAAAACGGAGAATCGTCGAAAGACGCATTAAGAATTATGAAAGTGGATGAGCTCATAAATATGTTAGAGGAAAAAAATAATATTATTCAAGCATATAACCTGAAGGTCGAAAAGCTCCAAATTCAAGTTGAAAAATTAATGAAAAAAGATATTACAAGGTACGAAAAAATCGACTCTCATTCATCTTAACATATCCTCATAAGGGGATATTTTTTTTACTTCCTATTCTTAACCTCTCCATCCATTTCATACTTACACTTTATTAAATCAAGCTTATTTAGCTAAATTTAAGTCCAATTCTTATGCCATTTGATATCATTTGAAGAATAAGAATGTGGAATAATCATTTTAACCTTGGTATTAATCACTTTATGGTACTTTTCAAATATGCTAACTCTTCATAAATTGTCCTCTAGTAACTTACTTTTGTGGAATCTCCAATTTAGCTATTGATCAATTGCAGGAACTTTGTATTATACCTTTTGGTCTCGAACCGATTATACAAAAAAATAAATATTCTGATTTAATTGGTCTTTACTTTTCACATATATTTGAAGAATCCTCTCTTAAAGCAGCTGGTTATGAAATAATATGTCAAGGTTTACTCACATCCTCAATCGCATTAATGCACCGGGCTATTAAATTGCAAAATTTGAGGAATGAAACAAAAGAAGCAAATACACTCGCCCATCGTATAAAAGAATTTATTGATAAAAATTATAAGAAAAACATAAAACTTGAGGACATCGCTGATGCATTATATATAAACAAGTATTACCTTTCCCATGTATTCAAAGATCAAATGCAAATCACACCTATTAATTACTTGATTAATCGACGAATCGGAGAAGCTAAGAACCTTTTGGTATCCACCGAGTTAAAAATAGGAGAAATTGCGAGAATTATGGGTTACGATAACACAAATTACTTTACGTTACTTTTTAAAAAGATGACCGGTGAAACACCCAAACAATTTAAAGAAAACCATAAAAAAAATCTATTTTATCATAAGAATCCTTAAATTGTATTGCTTCATAGGGTTGCCGTTACATTTCTCCAAAACTTATGCACATGAAATAAACCGAAAATATAAAGTTTCGAAAAGAAACTTAATTTTTCGGTTTTTTAAAGTTAATCGGTATGAAGTTATAACAGGCCGACCATTTGGAGCCCCTGGAAAATTCCATTTTCTTCAACAGATGTTGTTATATATTTTGCAACTGACTTTACTTTTTCTTCCGCATTCCCCATTGCCACACTATTCCTTATAGTGGAAAGCATTTCCATATCATTAAGCCCATCACCAAAGCATATTGGCGTTCCTTTGGAATACCTATTATTTCAACTATTTTTTCAATACCTTTGGCTTTTGAGCCTCCCTTTGGAACTACATCGACTGACACAGGATGCCATCTTACTAAATCAAAATCATGAAATTCCTGTTCATATTGTTTCTCCTCCCCTTCTGGACAAAAAAGGAGAGTTTGAAACAGCTCGCGTCCTTTGTAATAATGCGGATCATGCGTAGGAAAACGGCTAATTTTTAATGTAGCAATACTTTCTTTTATGTATCTATGCTCTGGAACATTAGCCTTCATATCTTCGTGATCCATAAAGACTACAGGATGATTATTTTGAAGAGCTGCTTCTGTTAGCTTTTCAAGAGAAGAGATCTTTAATGGATTTTTATATAACACTTCTCCTTTTAACACTACGTATTGCCCGTTATAACTAACAAATGTATTAATATCCAATTCTTTTCGCAAATCCTCAAACATAAAAGGAGCTCGCCCAGTTGCAATTTCTATTTCATGTCCAAGTTCCTTTAATTTAAAAATTGATTCTTTCGTTGAAAGAGGCAATTCTTTATCATGAGTTAGCAAAGTTCCATCTATATCAAAGAATATAATGCTTCTATGAGTCATTTTTGCTTCCAACTTTCAATGTGTATTTTTTTAAATTTAATTTCATTTATATTGTTTAAGTGGCTTTTTTAACAATGAACCTATGCAAAAGGCAATTAAATTGTTTCAAATAAATCACAACCAGAAATAGAGACGAATACGATTAAGCTGTTCCTCTTTCAATTAGTT
Source organism: Bacillus sp. ISL-75 (assembly GCF_018613095.1). Classification (NCBI taxonomy): domain Bacteria; kingdom Bacillati; phylum Bacillota; class Bacilli; order Caryophanales; family Bacillaceae; genus Bacillus; species Bacillus sp. ISL-75. The sequence goes on along the minus strand of NZ_JAGGQX010000073.1, from coordinate 1,823 downwards.
TTACCGATATTTCCTTATTTAAGATATCACTATTTACCGCTTGAAGGAAAAGGCTTTTACCCATCTCTTCAAGTGGGATTTCTATTGTAGTAATATTCATCATTTTAGCTATTCGTTGATTATCGAATCCAATGATTGCAAGTTCATCTGGAATAGATATATTCTGGGTTTGACAAAAGGTAACGATTCCAGCTGCAACTTGATCGCTCGTCACCAACAATGCCGATGGCGGTGTATCCATTTCTTTTAATCGTTTAATGACTTTTTCACCGTCTTCAAAATAGAGGCACTCATCTATAATGTAATTGGGCTGGAAATGCAAATTATATTTCTTAACAAAATCCCTATATGCTTTCTCCCGATCAATGCTATTTGTCCCTGCTTTTCTACCTATACAATACCCAATTTTCCTATGACCTTTATGATACAAATATTCTAATGCACAAAAAAAGACAATTTTGGGATATGTAATCATAAAAGTAAACATTTTGGAGATTCTGTTTAAGTATGACAGAAATCCGAAAAGACCAACGATTAATCGTTGGTCTTTTATTAGTATGGGTTGATAATTGACAAATAATGGTCAGTGGAAAGAAATATGCTGGTAAAAATTTCGCTATTCAATACTGTATCTAATACAAATACTAAAATAAATATCTTAGGAGGAATCAACAATGAAATTACTTGGCCTTGGACTGGTTCTTGTATTTGCATTGACTGGATGTAATGATAATGGAACAACTCGGCAGCAACTCAAAGATAATAACGTAGCTAATAACCTAACTAACGTATCTGATGTACCAGACAATGCTAATGAAGGTCATGCTATTGGCAAAGAATTTGGTGGTAAGGGAACAGGATATGGACAAGTAAAGAAAAAGACAAATGCAGAATTGATCCAAGAATTTTTGGTTTCAAATGGTATTGAGTATTCAGATTTTCAAAAGAGTGAATACGGTTATAAATATAAAGTTCCCAGTTATAGCAGACAATACATGGATATGGTAATGGAATTTGTGGAAAAAAATATTAAGCATGAAGGCGCTGTTGGAAGTTCTGCATGGTGGACTTATGGTGGTTATTGGGTAGAAATTCAAGTTCAAGAAAAGTAAAAAAAGGACCGTCGAAAGACGATCCTTTTTAACATTTAATGGCTTCCTCGGTTTGGCGGTAATTCCTTTCCATTTATCCAATAGTTATCTTCGTAAGGTATTGCGTTTTCTTCAATAAAATCAGCTAATGACTTATTTTTGCTACTGGAACTGCTTGCGGGTGTGGAATTAGTGATAACGACATTTTCTTACTTTTAATTCTTTCAATATAGAAGTAAATTTTTCCTTCTTCCACTATCCTGCCCCGTTAACTCAATAAGAAATAGCTGCCATTTTGACAGCTACAGAAATGAATGGCAATTATATTAGTTTGTAGTTGGAATACGATTTAAAAATCTACGATAACAATAAATGGTTAATAACAATGGCACTAAACTCGATAGGCAAAGGTAAGCACCATACTGATTTAAGATTTCCGTTGTTGAGATGCTTTCAGCAAGCTTTACCCCTAAGAAATTTAAAGGCATAGTAGTCTCACCGTCTAAGCTACTAATCAATAATTGGCTACCTTCCGTTGACATCTTAAGAAATAAAAAGCAAAAACACCCCGCAATTCCTAAAAACAACCATCCCAATTTGTTTTTGATCAACTTAATAACCAAAAATCATATGAATTTCAATGGTTTTATATGGTACCGCTTCTTCAGCTAACCTGCCCGTTAGCCATTCATGAAGCGCAAAAATCAGCTCTTCACCACAGAGAATGAAAAT
>NZ_JAGGQX010000072.1:0-17848 GCF_018613095.1 Bacillus sp. ISL-75 | reverse complement strand
AACGGATGCTGGACCACGATCATGCCTTTCATCAAAAAGTGAAAAACGGATGGATTCGGCTTGCGTCCATTGATCCGGAAGGACACTGGGAGAGTTGGTCTTAACCTCTTTCCCGGTTTATATATATGTCCTTGTGTGAAGGCTGCTTTTCTTTCCGGCGCTTTTGTAGCAATGGAACAAAACTTTCCGAAAGAAAGTCGTCACATGGGCGGAAAAGATTGTTTTTTAGAATATTATAGGCAATATTTGGCCATCTATGAATGTAACTATGAAAAAAGGAAAAGGAATCGGTATGGAAAAAACAAAAGGAACACTTGAAGCTGAAATAAGCAAAGCTTTAACACATTGGGAGAAAAATTATCTTGGACGAGGCTCCGTATCTGTTAAATCGGATATCTTACGGGATATGGTGATTGTAATACTCCGCGGTATACTAACTGCTGCTGAATATACAGTATGTCTGGATAAAGAAGGATTGTTATCAGTAAAAGAACATCGCAACAGTTTAGTGGAATCCGGTCTGGATGATTTAAAAGAAATTATCTTAACGATAACAGGGGAAGAAGTAGTAAGTTTTCACACCGATATTAGTACACAAACTGGAGAACGAGTAATGGTCTTTAAGCTTTCCAGTGACCTGCAAAGCAAATTATGTTAAAAACAAAAGGATATGTTCGGACTCGCATTTTTCATATAAGAAAGAGTCAGGAAACTTATTTGGAACAAAATTCAAAACATTTATGGGGTGAATTTGATGTCTAGAGATGAAAAGAAAAAAGTACTATATGTGATTGGAATGGAGCAGAAATTAGAACGATTCATTAAAGAAGAAACCAATGTCAATCCGGAAAACATGATCATCTTACAAACATATCAGCCAGTCGTTTCACACCCCTTCGACGATTTAATGAGGGACATCATTATTGCTGTGTATCAGGATAATGTTGAGGAAATCGTTTTGGTCTCCACAAATGATTATCAAAAGAATACTGGGGATATACTGAACAAAATATATAAAAACAAAGAATTACAGGACAAGATTCAAACATTAGATTATCTTTATAAAAATTGCATGCCGGAATTTCCTGAGGGTACGGTAAGTGTATGGCTACAGGGAGGCAAAACTTTAACGGATAGCGTACAAAAAACTGTCAACATCATACGCAATCATCCGCTGCTGCCGTCACAAGTTAAGGTCAAAGAATTATATATTGATCAGGGGAATGAAAAGCTATCAGAAATTGTCTAAGAAACTATTGCTTATGTATATAATGAAATAAAAGTCTTAATTCCTCCAATTATAGGGATTAAGACTTTTTGTTTTGTATTTTAATTATTGTTACAGTAATTAAACTATTATTGAATTTATTTTGATAGCCAGCTGCTCATACTAACTCATGTGCCTTTTTCACGAATACAGAGGTCTGAATGTATCGACCATAACAGCAAGTTCCTGTGTTTCTTTTTTCCTATACTTGCTTCAATTTTTCCTGGATGTGTAGACCGCTTGGATTGGACAAACAATGATGGATTTACTATAAGTACCAATAAAAGTTTTTTGGATATTGAAGTAATACATAATTTCCTTAGTAACGATTCTTATTGGGTAAAGGGAATTGCTAAAGAATTAGTAGAAGCATCAATCGGGCGCTTTTCCGGAAAGCATTTTTTTTAATGGGTTTTATGCAAATGATAAAATCTTTTATCTTTACTTTGGTTATACTCATTGATAAGCAAAGTAAAGATAGGGGACTATTTTATCTATGGAAAGAATAATATTGTGGTCACTGCTCATAATCGGGATAACCCTATTGTTTTCTAGTTTAAGAAAACCACCAATCAAAAATTGGATTTTAATTTTTTCAGTGGCCTCTTGTTTTTCAACGTTTTTTGGTGTTCTTGTTGTAGAAGAGAAAATGCTCGAATATCCAGTGAGATTTTTAAGTAACTATTTTAGTTCCAGCCTTCTTTATGAAAATCTTCTATTTCCAGTTGTTTGTATTTACTTTTATCAAACGACTTATCGTTCAAGATATCTCAACATTGTTCTACAATGTATTTTGTACACCACTGTTTTAACGATAATTGAGTTTTTTTTTGAAAGATATACCGAATTAATTAAATACCATACATGGACATGGATATACACATTTATAAGCACCTTCCTTCTAATGATGTTCATCCGTTTCCTTATGCAATTGATAAACAGGAATGAAAGATATATTTAAGGAAGAATAGGGCGCAAGAATTGAACAATGATGGACTGTTTCAACAGTCCATTTTTCTTGGTCTTTAATCAGTTAAATGGCAGGTTTGTTCAATAAGAAAGTAGAATATTATGGGTTAATTTGCGGGTGTATTATATATTCATCTTTAATTTATATAATTATGCTAGTCGGTAATTAATTAGGAAAAATAATATTCTAATTAATTTTTCTATTATTTTTAACTAACAGAATTGTTTTATTATTCAGATATGTTATAATAGACCGATCTAAAAAAGAAAAGAGTGTTATAATGCGTAAGCATAAAAAATCATTTGAAGAGTTAATAAAAGAGAATAAGCAAGAATTACTTAAAGATAAACAAGCAATCGAAAAAATTGAAAAGCGTATAGAAAAACGCCATGAGGTTAAAAAGCTAGCTTAATATAGCTAGTTTTTTTATGGCAAGCGAAGCTGTTCGAAAAATTACTTTTACCGGTTCAACAGAGGTAGGTAAGGTACTTGTGAAACAATCTGCAGATACACTTAAGTGTGTTTCAATGGAGATGGGAGGTCATGCACCATTTATATATTTGATGATGCCGACATTGATTTAGCAGTTGAAGGGGCGATAAAAAGTAAATTTACTTCAGCAATCTAACAGACAAGTATGCACGTTCAATTTTGAAAAAGAAAAACATTTGACATTTCTGCCTGAAGTGTTAACATTATCCATGCAGGGAAATCATTACATGACAATTAAATAAATGACGCAATTCCGCTAGAGGTGCCTTTTTAAAGGGCTGAGATTGAAGTACTACTTCGGGACTCTATGAACCTGATCTGGGTAATACCAGCGTAGGGAAGTGGAAAACGGGATATTTGAAGAACGTATGTTTCTATTTCGAATTTTCGACCACTTTCTTACCTAAAGAAAGTGGTTTTTTGTTTTTCACTTTAGGCCTTCGAACTTCGGAATCTGCTTAAAAGGGGGAACGGGTATTTCAACTAGTGTAAAAGATAAAGAGTTACATATTATCTCCAATGGGAGAATGCCAATCGAACAGTTATGTGAAATTGTAAGCGAAATTCATCCATATATAACCGCGATTCATTTGCGGGAAAAACAAAAAACAGCCAAGGAACTTTTCCAAGCCGTCCAACGGTTAACAAATGAAAACATCCCACTATCAAAGATTATCATTAATGACCGAGTCGATGTTGCCTACGTTACAAGGGCTAGAGGAGTTCAATTAGCCTTCCATAGTTTAGATGCAGCGCTTGTGAAAGAAAATTTTCCTCAGCTTTTGCTCGGGAACTCCATCCACTCCTACGAGGAAGGACAACAAGCAAAAGAGAATGGTGCTGATTACGTGCTATATGGCCATGTCTTTCCTTCACAATCAAAACCGGGTAAGACCCCAAAAGGACTAGAGGAATTAGCAAGGCTCACCCAATTAGACATCCCGGTAATAGCCATCGGCGGGATCACACCTGAAAATACGGGGCAGGTACTTCAAGCAGGGTCAAAAGGGATCGCAGTCATGTCAGGAGTTTTAGATGCTCACGATCCATTAGCAGCAGTTAAGGCTTACCTAAATGTATTAAATGGAGATGAACAAAGTGGAAAATTCATTTGATGTGGCCATTATCGGAGGAGGAATTATCGGGTCCTCGATTGCCTATCAGCTCGCAAAAAGGGGAAGAAAAGTCGTCATAATTGAGAAGGAACGAGTCGCTTGCCAAGCGTCCAGTGCGGCTGCCGGAATGTTAGCAGCACAAGCAGAGCTTGAACAAGACGGTCCTTTATTCCAGCTAGCTTTAAAAAGTCAAGCGATGTTTTCAACGCTCGCAAGTGAGTTATTTGAATATACGGGAATTGATATTGAGTATGTGAATAAAGGAATGGTGAAAATTGCCGAAACCGAAGAAATAGCGATTGAAGTAAAAAAACAAGTCACCTTCCAAAAAAAATGGGATCCAACAATAACCTGGCTCGATGCAACGGAAGTTTGTGTGCTGGAACCATCTCTTTCACCAAGTGTAGCTGGAGGGATGTATCTCCCTCAGGATGGGCATGTGCAACCAGCAAAGTTAACACAAGCCTTTGTAAAGTCCGCGGAACATTTTGGTGCCAAAATATATGAAGAGACGGAGGTTCTGTCTTTTGTCTATGAAAACGGTCAAGTTAAAGGGGTAACCACCAGCAAGGGCGTCATCCATTGTGAACAGGTGGTTGTTGCCACTGGAGCTTGGGCGGCGAAATTAATGCAAGAATCAGGAATCGATATTCCTGTGTATCCGGTTAAAGGAGAATGCTTTTCGATTAGAACAGAAAAGCCGATCATCAACGCGACCATTTTCTCCGACAAACGTTGTTATTTAGTACCCAAACGAAATGGGGAAATTTATATAGGTGCGACTGTGATTGAAAATACCTTTGATACTAAGGTAACTCCTGAGGGGATTGCTACATTGATTGAAAGAGCGACTCAATTAGTTCCACAGATTAAGGAGGCAGCATGGGAGCGGGTATGGGCTGGAGTCAGACCGCAGACAGGCGATGGAATCCCATATATGGGCGAACATCCAAGCTGGCGTGGGTTGTTCGTGGCAGCAGGCCATTTTCGAAATGGGATTTTATTAAGCCCGATTACAGGGGAACTAGTTGCGGACCTAGTGTCAGGTAGATTACTAGATCAGGAACTACTCTCTGCTTTTCACCTAGAACGGCACAAAGAAACGGTTAGTTAGGAGGAAAACCATGGAGGTAGTAGTAAATGGCGAGTGGATCCAATTACCAGACCATATCGTATCTGTTTCAGATGTTCTCAATCATTATGACATCCAAGATAAGGTCGTTGTTGTGGAAGTAAACGGTGAAATATTAACCAGGTTAGAGCACCAAAGTACGAGAATATCAGATAAAGATCGAATCGAAATAGTCCATTTTGTAGGAGGCGGTTGACATGTTAAAAATAGGTTCATTATCCTTTCAATCTCGTTTGTTACTTGGTACGGGAAAGTATCCAAGCTTTGAAATCCAAAAGGCAGCAGTGGAAGTGTCGAAAGCTGAAATCCTCACGTTTGCGGTGAGACGTATGAATATTTTTGAACCAAGCCAGCCCAATTTTTTAGAACAGCTCGACACTCAAAAATATAAGCTTCTGCCTAATACTGCTGGAGCAAAAACAGCCGCAGAGGCGGTCCGGATCGCAAAACTAGCGAAAGCTTCAGGACTATGCGATATGATTAAAGTGGAAGTGATTGGCTGCGATCATACCTTGCTTCCTGACCCGATTGAAACCCTTAAAGCAACGGAAGAATTAGTGAAAGAAGGATTTATTGTCCTCCCCTATACATCCGATGACGTGGTTTTAGCTCGAAAGCTCCAAGAAGTGGGCTGTCATGCGGTCATGCCAGGGGCCTCGCCAATTGGTTCCGGTCAAGGGATCATCAATCCTGTTAACCTAGGCTTTATTATCGAGCAAGCTGTCGTACCTGTGATTGTGGATGCTGGTATTGGCTCCCCAGCTGATGCAGCATTGGCAATGGAATTAGGAGCTGATGGGGTGTTATTAAATACGGCTGTTTCAGCAGCAAACGATCCCGTCAAAATGGCTCGAGCCATGAGTTTAGCGATCGAAGCGGGACGATTAGGCTTTGAAGCCGGCCGAATCGAGAAAAAGAGATATGCGACAGCAAGCAGTCCCAAGGAAGGAATGAGTATCGGGTGAATCGTTACTCACGACAAGAACTATTTTCACCGATTGGGAAAGACGGGCAGCAGCTAATTTCTACGAAACATGTACTCATCATCGGAATGGGAGCACTCGGTTCAGGAAGTGCCGAGGCACTTGTCCGTGCTGGAGTAGGGAAACTAACCATTGTGGATCGTGATTATGTCGAATGGTCGAATTTACAGCGACAGCAGCTCTATGCTGAAGAAGATGCCAAAAACCGAATTCCCAAAGTCATCGCAGCCCAAAACCGCTTAACAGCGATTAACTCTTCGGTGCTGATTGAAGCAATCATTGGTGATGCCTCCGTCACCGAGCTTCTTGACTGGGCTCAAAATGTGGATCTGATGATTGATGCAACCGATAATTTCGAAACAAGAATGATCATGAATGATGTAGCACAAAAGGTGGGCATCCCTTGGATTTATGGGGCATGCGTGGGAAGCTACGGAATATCCTACACGATTATTCCAGAAAAAACACCTTGCCTTTCTTGTTTACTTGAAACCGTTCCGCTAGGCGGATTAACCTGTGACACAGCTGGAATTATAAGTCCAGCTGTGAACATGGTCGTTGCGTATCAAATAAGTGAAGCCTTGAAAATTTTGGTCGGGGATGCGGATTCGCTGCGGAACAAACTCGTGTCTTTTGACTTGTGGAAAAATCAACATAGTACGATCCAGGTAGATAAATTGAAAAAAGAAGATTGTCCAACCTGTGGGAAAGAACGATCCTTCCCCTATTTAGCTTTTGAAAATCAAACCAAGACAGCTGTCCTCTGTGGAAGAGATTCTGTTCAGATACGTCCTGCGCTTCCCGCCTTGCGTGACTTAGTAGCGTTAGAAAAATTATTGGCCAATCAAGGGGGAACAGTACAGCGAAATCCGTATCTATTATCTTATACAGTGGATCCGCACCGATTAGTCATTTTTAAAGACGGAAGGGTGTTAGTCCACGGAACCAAGGATATTTCCGAAGCAAAGGCACTATACCATCGATACTTAGGGTAATGACAACCACTTGCGATGAAGTCTTTCCATGAAATGTTACCAAAATTATGCTATGCTTAATTATTATGGAAAGGAGTGATTAGTGGTGGATAAATCAATTCCAGAAATTACACTTAATGATGGGCTTACTTTGCCAGTGATCGGTTTGGGTACATATAAGCTAAGAGGGAATGATGGTGTTCATTCCATCTTAAGCGCAATTGATATGGGGTATAGACTAATAGATTCTGCTTATAACTATGAAAACGAAGGCACGGTTGGTGAGGCTGTTAGACGCAGTTCAGTTCCAAGAGAAAAATTAAAAATTACATCGAAATTGCCCGGTCGCTATCAAACCTATGGCAGGGCGGTTGCGACCATTCAAGAATCGTTATTTCGGGCAAATCTAGATTATTATGATTTATATCTCATTCATTGGCCAAATCCTAAACAGGACATATACGTGGAAGCTTGGGAAGCATTAATTGATGCTAAAAAATGGGGGCTTATTCGTTCGATCGGCGTCTGTAATTTCTTACCTGAACATATAGAGCGTTTAGAAAAAGAAACAGGTGTGAAACCTAGCCTTAACCAAATCGAATTACACCCATTATTCAATCAAGCACCACAAAGAAAATGGCATGAAGAAAATAACATTGCAACGGAATCCTGGAGCCCAATAGCTCGAGCAAATAAAGTTTTACAAAATGATGCCATTCAACAGATTGCCGATCATCATAACAAGTCTATTTCACAAATTATTTTACGTTGGCACTATCAACTTGGGGCGATTGCCATTCCTAAATCATCATCTCCTGCAAGGCAGCTTGAAAATATATCTATTTTTGACTTCTCCCTAGATGAAATAGAAATGAGTATCATATCAGGATTAACTCGCTCTGACGGCAGAATCAACAACCAAGATCCTGCAGAATACGAAGAATTTTAAACCAAATGAACTTGCGGCCTCATCCAATCATAAGAGAGGCCTTATTTGTTTTAATGCAAATATTCTAATATAAGTTAACCATAAAGTTTTAATGATATAACCGGGACTTTTGAACTACCAAATTTTACAGCTATCATCCATTTGGTAGACATGATATATTTCTCTTGTAAGTTCTTAACGGAACTAACGCGTAAGCTTTTATTACAGAGAAGTACTCAAGTGGCTGAAGAGGCGCCCCTGCTAAGGGTGTAGGTCGGGTAACCGGCGCGAGGGTTCAAATCCCTTCTTCTCTGCCATTATATTATGGGGATGTCATAGTATCGACAGGGATAGTTTGAGCTTATATGGCGAGTCGAGGGAATCGTCCTCGTTAAAACGATAAAGCCTAATAACTGGCAAACAAAACAACAACTTCGCTTTCGCTGCCTAATAACAGACGATAGCGGTTCCTCTCTCCATCGTCCATGTGGTAGGGTAAGGGACTCATGTTAAGTGGACTACGCCGAATTCCAACGTCTGAGGATGAAGGAAGAGACTAACCAGACTAGCTGCTTCAATGCCTGTCAGTAGGCTAACGAAGTAAGTGAAATCAATTCTACTGACTACACTCGTAGAAGTATAAGTGCCAATATCTTTGCACACGGGTTCAACTCCCGTCATTTCCACTAAGCAACAAAAAACATCTTGAATTAGATTCATCATCCGATGATCATGTAAATAGGAAGTTAGTATTTTTCCGCAGTAGCTCAGTGGTAGAGCTATCGGCTGTTAACCGATCGGTCGTAGGTTCGAGTCCTACCTGCGGAGTCATAGTCCAACAAAGACGCTAGGAAACGGGTCAGGGCGGGAACGCAGCAGCCATAACTAGTGAAATTGTGTGGGCTATTACATAGGGCAAAACAAAATCGCTAAAAGTCACCTCCAATAACGGATGTGACTTTTTTTATTTCTAAGTAATTTATCCTTATAAAAAACGAAACACTATGATTGTTACTAATGGTACTAAGACGATGAACTAACCGATAGAGTTGCCAAAATTAAGGGTCCAGCCAACGCCGAATCTCTTTTCAACAAAGATGGAGGGATCATTTCTATTGAAATAAAATATGCTTTTGAAATAACCGGTAACAAACTCTCAGATCTAATAAATATTTAGTTATTTACAAGATTCATATAAATGTATATAATCCCTATATAAATACTTGGAATTGATTGGGCGTGAGCATATGAGTATAGGGATTACATTGATGGGTTTACTTGTAGGTTTTTTGGTAGGGTTAACTGGTGTAGGAGGAGCAGCACTGCTAACCCCCGTATTAATTCTAATAGGGGTTAATCCTTCAATTGCTGTTGGTACAGACCTTGTATATAACTCAATTACGAAATTCTTCGGACTTTTTCAACATTGGAGACAAAAAACAGTCAATTTACAGATGGTTAAGTTATTAGCGATAGGAAGTATTCCTAGTGCGGTGGTAGCGATTGGTTCCCTTCATTATTTTGAAGCTTATTACCATAATCAAGAACAGATTATTAGGCATTCCCTCGGATACATCCTGATAGCTGTTTCACTAGCTATCATTATCAGAACCTTTGTGGAGAAAAAATTAAGACCGAATCGTTGGCAATTAAAACCTTTGAAAGAAAAGAAAATGCTAACCATTTTAATTGGCTGCCTTTTTGGGTTTATTGTCGGATTAACTTCTCTAGGCTCAGGTTCATTATTCGCTGTGGCAATGATTTATCTGTATCAAATGAAGACTTCAGAGATGGTTGGTACTGATATTACTCATGCGTTTCTTTTGGTAACCGTTGCAGGATTGCTTCATATTGGTTATGGAAATGTTAACTATATGCTAGTTGGTAATTTACTCATTGGCTCCATTCCAGGCGTATTAATCGGCAGCAGCATTTCTGCTAAGGTCCCGACAAGACCATTAAGAACGGTTGTTGCTGTATTGATCTTTGTAAGTGGACTAAAGCTAATCTAGGATTTGCGAAGAAAAACTAAAATGAAATTTTAAGAGAAAGTCAGCATATATATAAAGTGTACCCGGTGTAAGGGGAATTCTAAAAAAGGTTATGCCACATGGAGAAGATGATTTCTGTATTCAACGAGAACACTGAAAAAGTCCAATATTTATAAAAGGCAGTTGAAAGTTCAATTGAATCGAACTTTCAACTGCCTTTTTATTATTTAAAGAAACAGAAAATTAAAAACAATAAATTTTCTCATTAAATCATAGAATGACTTTATATAATTAATCGATTTTCTGTTGATTTTGAAAAAAAGAAGGTGGACAACCAATGAAAGTTGAGTCTTTTTTATGTGCTGCCCCTCATAAAAGTGTAAGTGAAGATTCAATCGTATTAAATGAAAAGATAAATGTCTATGGGGTTTTTGATGGGGCAACTCCATTATTGCCATTCATAGATGAAAACGGAATGAACGGTGCATATTTAGCATCAAATATATTTAAAGATTATTTCTTTAGACTCTACCGAACGAACCTTTCATTAGTTGAAGGAATCATGGCTGCTAATAGAATGTTGAGAGCACACATGAAAAAATACAAGGTGAATCAGGAAAAATATGAAAATCTTTGGTCAACATGTGCTGCAATTATAAAGATTGAAAAAGACGGAAAGATTTCTTATGCTCAGCTTGGTGATTGTATGATCATTGCTGAGTATCAAAACGGAACCATAAAAGCCTTAACAAGGGATACCGTAAAAGGTATAAGTTATAGAGCGAAAGCATGGCGTGAGGAACTAAGAAAGCAGGGACTTATAATTCCAGTTGAGGAGTATTATCAGGATCGTACTCAACAGCTTATCTTTAATCGTTCATTAGCTAATAAGGAATATGGTTACTCTGTAGCTAATGGAAAAAAAGAAGTTTTTAATTTTATTCAGCATGGTCAAGTAAATATCAGTGAAATCAAAACATTATTAATGATAACAGATGGCCTTTTTCATCCAAACTATTCAATTGAAGAAACATTTAAAAAGATACATACAATCGGTTTACAAGTATATTCTAGTGTCCTAGAACAATATGAGAAAAGGAATAATCTTCGTTCAGATGATAAGACGGGGATCTTGATTAAGCTTATGTGATGAGGAGAAGTCTACATGAAAGTAGAACCGGGAATGATTAAAGATATTAATTTATCGTTTAAAGAACCGCTTATTGCTTTAAAAGATGTCATGTACATCATTGTACACCATACAGAAGAAATAGGTTGGGATATTAAAAAGACGCATAGGTTTCATCGGGATCATCGTCGATGGAGTGGAATAGGATACAATTTTTTTATTGAGGAAAATGGTGAAATTATTAAAGGAAGAGGATACCATGTTGGAGCACACGCATCTTCATTTAATGAAAAATCAATAGGTATTTGTTTAGCTGGAAATTTTGATATTCATACCCCATCAATAGAGCAGCAAAAATCATTGAGTAAACTATGCATTTTCCTAATACAACAATTTAATTTATCAACTACTCACATTCTGGGACATCGTGAATTAAAAGGGGTCACAAAAAGTTGTCCAGGTAAAAACTTTAATATGGGCCAATTCAGAGAATCTATTAAGATGCAGTGGCCAAATTATAAAGATAATGAGTGAAGTTCAAACAAGACACATTATAGATAGAGGAGGACATAAAATGGAAGCAATCGTCTTAGCTGCTGGATATTCCAGCCGAGCGAATGCATTTAAAATGACTTTGCCACTGGGGCAAATGACCGTGTTGGAGCAAACGATATCTAAATTTGAAGGATTATGCAGCAGCGTCATCGTCGTAGCTGGGTTTCAAGCGGAACTCATCCAAGAGGAAATGGTAAAAATCAACAATAAAAATGCCTATTCATTTCAGATCAAGTTTGTTCATAATGAAGACTTTAACCAAGGAATGTTTAGTTCCATTCAAAAGGGCTGTAACGAAGTAACTGAATCAAGCTTCTTTATAACACCCGGAGATTGTCCGCTTGTTAAGAAAGAGACCGTTCAGCTAATAGCAGAACACAAAGGGAACGTCGTTATTCCCAGCTTTCATTATAAAGGCGGTCATCCCATCAAATTATCAAGCGAAGTGAAACAGAAAATTCTCGAAACCAATCCAGAAAGCAATTTGCGTGTGGTCCTGGGCGGTTTCGAAAAAATATACATAAATGTAGATGACCCGGGAGTAATAATGGATGTTGATACGCCGGAGGATTTCCAAAAAGCCATTGATTATTATAAAGGATGATATATTTCGATACAGAATCTAGATTTGATACCTTTAAATGAATTAAAATTATTTTTTATTGAGTAATGTATAAATTTTATAGTTTAAGTTTCTAGAGCATTTCTTTGTATTAGAAATGCTTTTTAACTTTGTCTAAAATTAAAAATTGTTTTACAACAAAAATATAATTAAAAGTAATAAAAAATTATTGAAAAACGATAATAACTGTATTAAAATTCAATTAACAATAAATTTGAGAGGTGCTTTTATGAAAAGAGGAACAACATTATTTTTAAAGATAGCTGATATTCTTATTGGAATTCCGGTTCTTGCTTTGTGTATCTTTTTGGTGCCTGAGATTGGGAATGTTGCAGCAAAATTGCTTCCAGAGTTTGCTTATATAAAATATCTTGTTTCCATCGTTTTTTATGCATCGGCGATTCCTTTTTACTTTGCTTTGTATCAGGCTTTCAAACTATTACGCTATATTGACAAAAATAAAGCATTCTCACAAATTTCTGTAATAGCTTTAAAGAAAATCAAACACTGTGCCATCACAATCAGTATCTTACATGTGCTAGTCTTGCCGCTCTTCTATCTCTTTGCGGAGAAAGACGACGCTCCAGGAGTCATCTTTGTCGGATTGGTTGTACCTTTTGCTTCCATGGTGATTGCAGTTTTTGCTGCTGTTCTCCAAAAGCTTTTAAAAGAAGCAATTGATATAAAATCAGACAATGATTTAACGGTATGAGGTGGAGAACATAGTGTTATAATTAAACAATTATTGGTGAGGTGTTTTCTATGAAGCGAGGGGCAACGTTTTTCCTAAAAGGAGTTATTCTTCTTATTGGAATTGTGGCACTTGTTTTGTGTATATTTTTGGTGCCTGAGATAGCCAGTAGAGATGCAAACGCGCATCCAGAGACTGCTTACTTGCAATATCCCTTTTTACTATCTGCTTATTTATTGTCAATTCCATTTTTCATCGCGTTGTATAAAGGATTTAAACTTTTAATTTACATTGATAAGAACAAGACTTTCACGGAATTATCTGTTAGAGCTTTGAAGGTTATCAAACGCTGTGCCATCACCATCAGTGCCTTTATTGTAGCTGGAATAATATCTGTAGTTATATTGAGTGCAGGTAAAGGTGAAGACATAACAGGTTTTATAAGCTTGGGATTTATGCTCACTTTTGCTTCAAGCGTAATCGCAACCTTTGCTGGTATCCTCCAAAGGCTTGTAAATGAAGTTGTGGAAATAAAATCTGAAAATGATTTAATAGTGTGAGGTGGATAACTTGGCAATTATAATCAATATTGATGTGATGCTGGCTAAAAGGAAAATGAGCGTGACTGAACTTTCGGAGAGGGTTGGGATTACAATGGCGAACCTTTCCATTCTGAAAAACGGGAAAGCAAAAGCGATTCGTTTTTCAACATTAGAAGCGATATGTAAGGCTTTGGGTTGTCAACCTGGAGATATTTTAGAGTACAAAAGCGATGAAGATACTTAAAAATACTTGGAAAATACGGATTGATTATGATCTGTTTGCCGGTACGGATATTTTTTAAAGAAAGCCCCTCTAATTAACTCTGAGGGGCTCTTATGGCTAGCTGTTTTTTTGAAAATTGAACTCTTCCTAACTTAATTATAGCAGATAAAAAATGGTCAATATAGACTTTTTATTCTCATTTTCTACTGATAAAATGCAATAGAACTTTAATGAGATTTGTTGGAGGGAAAAATATTTCAAGATCTGTTCGAAACCAAAAGAAATATAATGGGTAGGAGAGATGTAGAATGGGTTCTTTGGTTCTCAGTTTTCAGGAAATGGAAAAAACACAGCTTTTACTCGTAGGCGGAAAAGGGTTAAATTTAGGGGAATTATCAAAAATTCAAGGAATACAAGTACCAGAAGGATTTTGTGTTACAACAGTGGGATATCAAAAAGCCATCGAACAAAACGACACGTTTCAATCATTGTTGGATCAACTAACCATGCTAAAAGTAGAGGATCGAGATCAAATTGGTGAAATCAGCAGGAAGATTCGACAACTCATTATAGAAGTAGAAATTCCTTCCGATGTTGCGTGCGCAGTTGCTCACTATCTCTCCCAGTTTGGCGATGAACATGCTTATGCCGTGCGTTCTAGTGCGACCGCCGAAGATTTACCATATGCCTCTTTTGCCGGTCAACAAGACACCTATTTAAATATCATCGGAAAAGCAGCAATCTTGCAGCATATCAGAAAATGCTGGGCTTCTCTATTTACGGATCGAGCGGTAATCTACCGAATGCAAAATAGATTTGACCACAGACAAGTTTATATCTCCGTTATCGTTCAAAGGATGGTTTTCCCACAGGCTTCAGGGATTTTATTTACCGCTGATCCGATTACCTCTAACCGAAAGTTACTATCAATCGATGCCAGTTTTGGGCTTGGAGAAGCACTGGTCTCTGGCTTGGTAAATGCCGATTGTTATAAAGTTCAGGAAGATAAAATCGTCGATAAGATGATAGCAGCCAAAAAATTGGCTATCTATGGACTAAAAGAAGGCGGAACAGAGACCCAGCAGATCGATCCCGATCAGCAAAAGACTCAAACACTTACTGACCAACAAATTTTACAACTAGCACGTATAGGAAGACAAATCGAAGCTTGTTTTGGATACCCACAAGATATTGAATGGTGTTTGGTTGATGATACATTTTTTATTGTACAGAGTCGGCCAATCACTACGCTTTTCCCCATCCCTGAAGCGAATGATCAAGAAAATCACGTCTATGTATCTGTCGGTCATCAACAAATGATGACCGATCCCATAAAACCACTGGGATTGTCTTTTTACCTGTTAACAACTCCAGCACCCATGAGTAAAGCTGGTGGAAGGTTGTTTGTTGATGTCACACATATGCTAAAAACGATAATAGATACCCTGGGACACCACGATCCGCTCATAAAAGACGCACTCATGACCGTTGTAGAGCGAGGAGATTTTATAAAATCGTTACCAAACGATAAAAAAGCACCAAGTCCCAGCAGAAACAATACAGATATGCTGGCAGAAATCGATAACAATCCGACAATTGTGGCTGATTTGATTAAGAGTAGTCAAACTTCTATCAAAGAGTTAAAACAAATCATCCAAACGAAATCAGGACTGGATTTATTTGATTTTATCCTGGAAGATCTCCAGCAATTAAAGAAGATTTTATTTGACCCGCAAAGTTCGAGAGTGATTATGGCTGCTATGAATGCTTCATCATGGATCAATGAGAAAATGAACACGTGGTTAGGAGAAAAAAACGCAGCAGATACGCTTTCTCTATCTGTACCAAACAATATTACATCAGAAATGGGCTTGGCGCTAATGGATGTCGCAGATGTGATTCGTCCTTATCCAGAAGTAATTAATTATTTACAGCATGTAAAAGATGATAACTATTTGGATGAACTGGTTAAGTTTGAGGGTGGACAGGAAACCCAAGACGCAATAATAGCATATCTCAACAAATACGGAATGCGATGTGCCGGAGAAATCGATATGACTAAACCTCGTTGGAGTGAAAAACCAACTACACTTGTCCCCATGATTCTGGGTAATATCAAAGAATTTGAGCCTAATTCCAGCATGCGGAAATTTGAGCATGGGCGGCGTGTTGCTTTGAAAAAAGAACAAGAGTTATTAGACCGATTGAAGCAATTACCTGATGGTGAACAAAAAGCCAAAGAGACAAAACGAATGATCAGCCTCATACGGAATTTCAGCGGCTATCGTGAGTATCCAAAATATGGCATGATTAAACGATACTTCGTTTATAAGCAGGCTTTATTGAAAGAAGCGGAACAACTCGTACAGACATGCGTTATTCATGAAAAAGAAGATATATACTATCTCACGTTTGAAGAACTTCACGAGGTCGTCCGTACTAACAAACTGGATGACCAGATTATCAGCAAACGAAAAGACGAGTACAAATTATTTGAAAAACTAACGCCCCCACGTGTGATGACGTCGGATGGTGAAATCATTTCGGGTGAGTACAAACGAGAAAATCTCCCAGCCGAAGCGATTGTAGGTCTGCCTGTTTCTTCGGGAGTAATAGAGGGACGAGCACGAGTCATCTTAAACATGGAAGATGCTGATTTAGAAGATGGAGATATATTAGTCACCTCCTTTACTGATCCTGGCTGGACACCATTATTTGTATCGATAAAAGGTCTAGTTACTGAAGTTGGTGGACTGATGACCCATGGAGCAGTTATCGCACGTGAATATGGCTTACCAGCAGTTGTCGGTGTGGAAAATGCTACCAAACTGATAAGAGACGGGCAACGAATTCGCGTGCATGGAACAGAAGGGTATATTGAAATATTGTAATTACTGAATACCTTACAGTATGAAAGATGTTATATTGAAATTCTTACCATTTGTTATAGAATTATCATTTTTATGTTTTAAGGTTTTTTGTTCAACTAATGAGGGCGATACTTCAAGATGAAGGTCGCTTTTTTCTTTTTCCACAGAATATATTGTGAAATGTTGTACTTAATGTAACGAAGCCAGGATAATTGAATAAGAGTACGTTTTACTTTGAATATTGATTAATGGATAGGAAGTGGTCTGAATTTTTAATGCAATTGTTTTGTTTATTCTTGCAGGATTAGCTGAAATTGGCGGAGGTTATTTAATTTGGTTGTGGTTAAGAGAAAGTAAGCCAGTTTATTGGGGAATAAGTGGAGGGATAGCATTAGCTTTATACGGTATAATAGCTACATTTCAAACCTTTCCATCATTCGGTAGAGTATACGCTGCGTATGGTGGAGTGTTTATAGTGCTATCTGTTTTATGGGGATGGGGCATAGATAAAAAAACACCTGATTTATATGATTGGGTGGGTGCAGGAATATGTTTAATTGGTGCTTCGGTAATCTTGTTTGCACCACGTCAATAAATTTCTTATTAAAGTAACAGTACAAGAGTTGAAGATTAGCTGCCATAATGGTGGCTTTCTTATTGCTAACGTACGCTGTTATATACAGGATGATCTTCCAACGTATTAAACGTAAACAAAGATACGAAAAATTTCAGTTTTCTATCTTTGTAGAAGCATTATCTACAGTAAGTAGTTATAGTTTTTAACGTTAACAAACATAGCACCTTACTTGGAGGGTGGTTATGATAGGCTTGGCTCCTTGATGAAACAACTGCTTCAGCCTTTCAAGACAAATCATACCCATATTGTTTCTGGCAATTAATTGATGTATGTTTTGGTAGTATGTTTATTGATATTGCGATTTATTTCTTCAAAGAGAAACTGTATAGTTGCTAATATTTATACATATTTCTGAAGCAGTGCTTACTATACTAGCGGGGCAGTTTAGCATTCCTGTAGATCGTTAAATATCAGGTTTGAAAAAAATAAAGCCCCTCAGTAAGATATGAGTATAGACACCACTCTAACTCAGACTCTTAAGGAGGAAGCCCTACTATGAATTTTAAAATGCAAGACAAACAAAATCAACTAATAGAAAGAATTTCCGATACACATCTTATTGTTGGTGTAGATATTGCTCAACAACTACACGTTGCAAGAGCAGTTAACTTCCGTGGAATTGTAGTTGGAGACCCTATTACATTTGAAAATAATGAAGAGGGGTTCGTTAAACTATTAAACTGGATTCATGATTTAAAAAGATTAAAAAACTTAGATGCAGCAATAG
>NZ_JAGGQX010000071.1:0-48807 GCF_018613095.1 Bacillus sp. ISL-75 | reverse complement strand
TTGATTTAGTGTTGACATACCATAATGACTAAAAGGGGTGTATAATTCGGATGTTAAAAATTGAAGTGCCAAGAATTGAAAAGGTTATGATTAGCGAGGATGCCAAGTATGGAAAGTTTGTCGTTGAACCACTCATGCGAGGATTTGGAACGACACTTGGCAACTCATTACGTCGCATCCTTTTATCTTCACTCCCCGGTGCCGCTGTCACTACCATACAAATAGATGGGGTGCAGAATGAATTTTCAACTATTGATGGGATAGAAGAAGATGTAACAACTATCATTTTGAACATAAAAAAATTATCTATGAATATTCTCTCTGACGATGAGAAAGAATTGATGATCGATGTACATAGAACCGGTACAATAACAGCTGCAGATATTTCTCATGATAGTGATGTAGAGATCTTAATCCCCGATTTGCATCTTGCTACCCTTATAGAAAATGTACATTTTAGAATGCGCCTAACTGCAAAACGCGGACGTGGTTATGTTCCTGCAGAGCAAAACAAACGTGGTGGCCTTCAAGTAGGAGTCATACCAATAGATTCAATCTATACACCGGTTTCACGCGCCAGTTATTTAGTTGAGAACACTCGTGTAGGTCAATTGGATAGTTTTGAAAGGTTATATTTTGAACTTTGGACAGATGGGAGTTTAGGGCCCAGCGAAGCCATTTGTGAAAGTGCAAAAATGTTTAATGAACATCTTTCTATTTTAGTAGGACTTAATCCTGAATCACAAGATATCCCAATTATGGAAGAACAAGAAGAAGTTTCAAATGAAAAAGAAATACTTAAACTGACTATTGAGGATTTAGACTTTTCTGTTCGTTCTTTCAACAGTCTAAAACGCAGTGGGATTAATACTATTCAAGACTTAGCTAATAAATCCGAAGAAGATATAAGAAAATTACGTAACTTAGGACAAAAATCTTTAAAAGAGATCTTAGATAAATTAGAAAGTTTGGATATAATCGTACGCAAAGATGATTAAAATCCATCATTATTTTCCTTGTGATTTCCCCTGAAGCAAAAGTTCACCGGTATCTCGAAGAAAGTACTAATGGGCGGTAGTTATAAATGATTTTAAATGTAGTAAGTAGGTGATAATTAATTATGAATACCTACTTACTGCATGGACAGTGCAATTATGTTTTCCTCCATACTCATGAATTGATTCGTAACCAAATATGCAGATAAAGTATGTTTCATTTTGTTGCTTTCTCAAATTACCAATTTCAAATATTTGAATAGTCAGAAAATTATTAGTATAATAGAAAAAAGGTCAAGGAGTTGATTTCTTATGGAAAAGAACTTGCTTAATTCACCACAACCTGAAGTATATGTCATGGATTCTCTATTTGCTGAAATGGTGTTAGACAAAGCCCTGCGTGATTTCCGAAAAGAGAAAATTCAAAAGAAAATCGACCTGTCCTTACGAGACAAAAATAAAGCAGAATTCCTACGATTAACAGAGGAATTAAAGAAAGTTTCTTAAAATTGTTTTATGTAATCGTTCTTAAAAGGATCTTCCAGTCGAAGATCCTTTTATACTGCTTGTTGAACTATTATTGGACTCGGTGTCGCCTTTTTTTTACCTTTTTAATAGAAATCTCCTAGCTACCAGTTTTGTTGTACCACCCATTGCCCCCATCATCGTTTTCGTCAGTCATTACAGCAAATGAATCGCCATGTATGCTCTTGGTTTGTAGCTCGAAATATTTCGCCAAGAACTCTCGGGCAGCGTTAACGTCAGTGACCGTAAGATTGATATGATTTAGTTTCCTAGGTTACACTTCCTCTTCTTAGGAATAACTTTCTAAACCGTTCTACCACACTTGATGTAGACCTTCTTGTTTCTTCCTCTCTATTGTAACGATTAATATAGGTCCAGGAATCGATAAAATGAATGAAGTTCCCTACAACTTTAGATCGAGGTTAAGACCTCGGTTTATTTATCGAATTGTTCGTTAAAAACGTAATTTACTTTTGATGCTGACCTTATATCCAAAACGGGCGCGTATCCTTTCGCAGGAAACGCGCCCGATTCTTACATAATCTATTGCAATCCTAAAAATTAGGAGGTGTTTAAACATTGGATTGTAATAGAGGCCCCTACAATACCCATTTAGATTACCGTTACATCAAACAAGTCCGTTTCATACGTAATAAGACTCTCGCTGAGTTCAGTACTTATATGAATGTAGATAAATCCACCATAGCGAAACTTGAAAAGAACGAACTAGCCTTTACACCACACTATGAGGATAAATTAAGGGACGCTATTAAGCGGTTAAGGGTATCTAATGTTGAGTTGAACAGTATCAATAAAATTCTTGAAATAAAAGCTATGAGAAGCTATTAATAGGGGGAACTGAAATGATTTTTAAAGTAGATAGAAAAGCGATTGATAAAGCTGTTGAGGGTATGAACCTATTTAATGATACTAAAAAGTGTTTAGCAGCGTATCATGCTGAGGCTAATAAGCTAGTCGATAAGGGTAAACTGCTAGACCAAAAACTACAGGATTTACAATTTAAACATACGGCTATTTTACTTGACCTACAAAATACTGATGATATTTCGGAACAAATATATCTAAACAAACAAGCTAGGGATGCAGTCAATGAAACAACCGTGATTGAATACACCTTTTTCTGAATAAACCTTTATCCACCTATTTCTTGATTGTTTAGATATTGTTCTAGCAAATTGGATGGTGCCTGGCACTTTATCATTCGTATGTGGATTGGAAAGAAGATACAGATAAAAGTATTTGTCCTCGGGGCTCATCTCTTCTAAAACAACCGGATTCTTCCAAAAATCAGTACGCACCATTCTATATTTTGCCATCCTCGACCACTGCCTTTCTTCTAATAAAATTCATTCATAATTGATATAGAATTAAATGTCTGTTTTTCTAGTATCACTATGTACCCTCAAGTACTGATAAATCAAGCCTTTTTGCTTCCTAGTGTTTTCTGGTGATTTGTAATTTATAAAATTTGGGCACCAAAGCACCTAGGCATGAGGATCTCCAGTGATAATTTGTTGTTTATCAACGGCTTCTTAATCTGCCTAAAGCTTGGACATCTACGGCTCCCCAAAATATTGGAAGTAAGTTTTCTTCTGGTGGAATCGTGTATCGAGTTGTCCGTTGTTCTGCAACATTTAAATTATTTATTTTCACTTGCTTTATCTCCTTTAGATTTTAATTGTTCCAAGCCCCGTTTAAGAAAAAAGTTGTCCCGGTATTTCCGAGCCTTTGCCCTGTTTTCTGGTTTCTCCCTATATCGGCAATAATAAGCCCGCCTGCCTTGGTCAATGAGCGATGCAATCTCATCTTTTTTCACAATTTTTCACCGCATTTCTAGTCATTTTTGTTTGTTTTATTTTGCATAATTTTTGGGATTTTTATGCATCCTATATACTTTTGTATACCATTAAAAAGAACCCCTAGTTAAAATTTAGGGGTTCGAAAGGCAGTCGATAATTCGTGATTTAATTCGCACTAACTGAAACTTCAAAAAATTTATATTAAATTTCTGAACAACTAAAGTAGTAGAGAAACTTTCTTTGTTGTTCAGTAAGAATTATACAAAAACAGGTTGTTCTTCCTCTTCTAATAGGCGCCTTTTGATTTCTTCTCCATTGATATATTTTTGTGATACTCCTGTTTCTATTGCAGCGTTCGCAACAGCTGCTGCTACATTAGCCACTACTCGCCGGTCAAATGGATCTGGAATTACATAATCCGCGTGAAGGTCTTCATCTGAAATCAATCCAGCAATGGCATAAACGGCAGCAAGTTTCATTTCCTCATTAATTGCTTTTGCACGAACGTCTAAAGCACCACGGAAAATGCCAGGGAATGCGAGGACGTTATTCACCTGATTGGGGAAATCAGAGCGTCCGGTTCCAACTACGAGTGCCCCCGCTTTTTTTGCCTCTTCCGGCATAATCTCAGGTATCGGATTGGCCATGGCAAAAATAATAGGATTCTGATTCATAGAACGAACCATTTCCTCCGTAACAATACCTGCAGCAGATACCCCCACAAACACATCAGCCCCAACAAGAGCATCTGCTAATACACCTTGTTTTTGTTCGCTATTGGTGATGCATGCCATTTCCTCTTTAAATTGATTCATTCCAAACGGGCGGCCTTTATAAATGATTCCTTTTGTATCACATAAAATGACATCTTTTACACCCATTTGAAGAAGCAGCTTAACAATCGCCACCCCTGCAGCACCCGCCCCGTTTGCTACAACACGAATGTCTTCAATCTTTTTTTCAGCTAATTTTAAAGCATTGATTAACCCAGCAGCAGTTACAATGGCTGTTCCGTGCTGGTCATCGTGGAAAATAGGGATATTACAAACTTTTCGTAATCGATCTTCAATTTCAAAGCAATGCGGTGCTGCAATGTCTTCTAAGTTCACTCCGCCAAATGTCGGCTCCAATAAAGTAACGACCTCCACAATCTTGTCCGGGTCCGTTGTATCTAAGCAAATCGGGAATGCATCGACACCCGCAAACGATTTGAATAACAAAGCTTTTCCTTCCATGACCGGCATGGCCGCTTTCGGACCGATATTTCCAAGACCGAGTACTGCTGTTCCGTTCGAAACAACAGCTACCAGATTTCCCTTCATGGTATATTCATAGGCTTTGCTTTCATCTTCATAAATGTCCAAGCATGGCTCCGCTACACCTGGAGAATAAGCAAGACTTAAATCTTTTGCATTACGTACGGGAACTTTTGAATGAACACCAAGCTTTCCTCGATTTTCCTTGTGCATCTTTAATGCTTCTTTACGTAAAGTTGACATATAATGTCTCTCCTTAATTTAATAGATGTTTGTTTTAGTAAACAAATAGTTAAAAAATTCTCAGACCTCTGAGAAAGATCTTAAACAGTAGCTAAGCAACATAATGATCATTAAAGTAAACAACCTCGGAAAGAATCTTGCATCCTTGAATATTCTTGAAAGCTTCCCTTGCTTCTTTTTCTGTGTCAAATTCAAACATCGAAGTAATTTCCTTTGAATAGACAGTGATTACCCACATATAAAATTCCCCCAATAAAAGATTACTTTTCTCTTTTCCCATAGACTGATTGATAATTTCTAATACTGTAGGTTTAATTTATATAAGGAACTACATAATCTTACGTAAAAATACAAAACAAATTAAAATTTTCAAAATTTATTTTGCATTACGTACGAGAACTTTTGAATGAACACCAAGTTTCCCTCGATTTTCCTTGTGCATCTTTAATGCTTCTTCACGTAGTGTTAACATATCAAAGTCTCTCCTTTTGTAATACCGAGTTCCTTCTACTATATACCCCGGGTAGGTATATTTGTAATGTCCTCTATAATTCCGTCAAATAAATAATATTAAGAAGGAAAACGCTTACAACTTGGCGAATATATACTTTGAGTTACTAATAAAAGTACACGGAGGGATGTCTTTTGATGAACTGCAAAAAATGTGAAAAAGAGTTTTATTTCCAAGTTACGGAAATGAATGTCCCTGGAGGCAGAGAGCGTGAGTATATAAATTGCCCCCATTGCGGTGAAACAAATGGTTCAGTTGTAACGAGCGGTGTCGTGTATATTCATAAAATTGAGGAAAACTCTAAGAATTAATTATCGATACTTTACACGACAATTGGGCCCTTGAACATAGGGCTTTCTTTAATTTTTGTACAAATAAAAACGCCACCCGTTAAGGTGACGCATTTGGTAAACGTTATTTAAATACATAATTCAGCGGAGAGTGCGCGCTATTCTGATTTTGTACGTCCATGTTCGTCATTTGCACATAACGTCGTACCATGTTCATATGCGAATGGCCGAGTATTCGCTGCAAGCAAAACGGAGCACCTCCGTTAAGGATATAATATAACGCCCCAGTGTGCCGAATCGTGTGCGGACTGACTCGCTTATTCGTTATCTTCGCAACCTGACCATAGACACGCAAGTTATCGCGGACAGTGGCCTCGCCTATCTTTTCACCCTTATACGTCAGAAACAAGTACTCATTACCGCAGTCTTCCGTCTCATGTAAATACTCGCTTAATAGTTTCGCAGTACGTGCGGAGATTGGCACCACGCGTCCGACTCGCGACTACGTATCCGCTGTTTCTAGCCGTATAGACATGGTTTTAAAATCGACATTCTGCCGCTTTATATCTACCAACTCGCATACACGCACCATCGTGTCGAGTAAGACAAACGTCATAACCTTCGTCCGAAATCCGACATAGGTTTCGTCATCTATGGCGGCAACTAACTGTCTGTACTCCTCGACTGTAAATGCCTCAACCACGTCTATAGGTGTCTTAATCGGCTTGAAGCGTTTATGTATCGGCTCATGAATCCACGCTTTATACCTTGATGGGCACACTTGCTATCCACCTATTTTTCATTATAAAGAAAATCTCTTTCATTTTTAAAGTTTTCCATAATACAAGTTTTTACAATTACTTTAAGTATATAGCATCAAATTTGAATTTCTCCCCAATAGCCTTTTGACTTTTCGGCAAACCAATTGATAATAAAGGTGCCAGGTGCCATCCAATATCTGGATGGCACCTGGCACCTTGTTCATGAAGTATAAATAGGAAGTGTTATTCTTATCGTTGTTCCTTTATTTAAAACACTATTTATCTTAATTTTCCCATTCATTGTCTCGATTGTTTTTACAACAACCATTGAACCTAATCCAGTCCCCTTTTCTTTAGTGCTGTAATAAGGTTCGCCAAAACGGTTTATTTGTTCTTTACTCATTCCAACACCGTTATCGCTTATCTCGATAATGATATCGAATTTACTTACGAGTGTAACTAAACTAAGCTCCCCACCGTTTGGCATAGCCTCTATACTATTTTTAATCAGGTTTAAAAAACATTGCTTGAAATGTTGAATATTTCCGCGTGTAATTCCTGGCACTAACTCTTCTGATACCTTCACCGAATTCAAATTGGCCAATGGTTTCGTCATTTCAATAATACTTCTTATTTCACGATCTATTAAAATAATACCTATATCTTCGGTTGCAGGTTTTGCATATGCTAAGTAATCACTAATAATTGTCTCTGCAGATTTAAGCTCTCTAACCACATGTTGAAAGTACTGTTCTCTAACTTCTTGAGAAAGGTTAGGGGCTTTTAGGAGATCAATAAACCCCTTTACAACTGTTAAAGGATTTCTAACTTCGTGGGAAATACTCGCTGCTAACTGGCTAACAACTTCCATCTTTTCTAGCTTTACTATTTTTGACTTTATACTAATTGCGTCACTTAATATTTCTATTATATATACAACGAAAAACATGACTACTGGAGGAAGGAAAATAAAATAAAACATATAAGCTTCAGTCACCCTAAATGAATCAGATATGATAAC
Organism: Bacillus sp. ISL-75; assembly: GCF_018613095.1. Taxonomy (NCBI): domain Bacteria; kingdom Bacillati; phylum Bacillota; class Bacilli; order Caryophanales; family Bacillaceae; genus Bacillus; species Bacillus sp. ISL-75. The sequence goes on along the minus strand of NZ_JAGGQX010000071.1, from coordinate 41,385 downwards.
AGCTATAGAAGTTGTTAGTATTCCAAGACACAAAGATAACAGAACTGTGAAAATAAGCTTATTTTTTCTATTGAACATGCTGAACTTTTTTGAAAAAAGTGCCGTTATAATAAAGATCACGATATAAACAATAAGAGTTAGAGAATTGAATCCATAAATAAAAAATCTAATCGCCAACGAAATTATCAACAAGGCAGCCCCGACAGGCCATCCGCCATAAAGTATACCAATTAAAAAAGGAATTTGCCTTAAATCATGTACACAATATTCATCAATATAAATAGGGAATTTCATACATAAAATACTTGGTAAACTCATGCATGCTGTAATAAGGGTTTTTTGATAATTTTTAAGCGTTTTAAAATTATCACTTAAAACGAAGAAAACAAAAATACTTACTAAAATGTAAAACAAGTTATCTATAACATTTTGATTAATATAAATGAAGTCCATAGTAAATATCCTTTGTCAAAATTTATTAACATATTTAATTATAAGGGATAAGTCCTATAAAAGAGAGCTTTTTTTATTTAAGTGAAAAATTCCCAAAAATGAATATTAACCTACTAGTTAAGCTTCAATGTTATGACCAAAAAAAATATATTACTAGAACAAAGTTCACTGTGACGCCCCGAAAAGTCTTGTTTCATTCGATTGTTCCACACACAGATAATTGAGAAGAAAAAGATTATGCTCCTTCAAATTATACTAAAAAAACATTTGCAGCAGTTTTCACATACTTGATTGCTGTTTGTAGAAAAAAATTAGTCCATCCATAGACTCACTCACCTTTTCATCGCTCTAATATCTGTAAATCTGACGTGGTAAGAGAGCATTGAAAGCAGCTAACCTTCCCGACATCTGGTTTCAAGATTTGCGGCGTTCCCACGCGACCATGTTACTTAAGGAAAACGTACATTCCAAAGTAGTCAGCGAGCGATTAGGACACTCCAAAATTCAAGTTACATTGGATACCTATTCCCATGTAACTGATTCCATTGAAGGCATCGCAGTAGATCACTTAAATGGATTGCTTGAATAAATATCAAGGGCACCAAAATGTGAATGGCACCATTTGGGCACCAATCAATAAAAAAAGACCGAGTGCCCTCTGGTCTATGTAAAATAAGAATTCGTTAGAACCCTTGATATGATTGAGTTGGCGGGACTGCGTAGGAATCGAACCCACCAGACCTGGCACGCAGGTCTCAAGCAGTTTTGAAGACTGTGGAGGACACCAGTACCCCATTCAGCCCCATGGATGAAGATGTTTGGACTACATTAACACAGTCTATTGGCGAAAGAAACAAATTACTTCGCTTCCCTATCATTTGATATCATATTACTATGGAATATGGTGATAATCAATAGAATCAATGGATTTGTCATTTTTTCGACAAGCTTTTCATCAGGAAACTACAGAACCATTACCTGTTTCGCGCATTCATTATAATTCGATTCTTGATTAAAATCTTAAGTATAATTTCATTCAATTTTGTCCAATACTTGTCTTAATTCATAAAATCAGACTATAATAAGAAGAAAAATAGTTATCTTGTAGGTGAATAGATATGCTTCATGGTTGGTTTCTATGGTTTATCCTGTTCTGGGTATTTTTCCTAGTTGGCTCATTTGCCATCGGTGGATTTTTTATGTTCCGAAAGTTTTTGAAGAAGATGCCGAAAGAAGACGGAAAGTCAGTTATGGATTGGGAAGAACATTATGTAAATGAATCGCGGCACTTGTGGGGGCCCGAGGAGAAAGAACTCCTAGAGGATTTAGTCAGCCCTGTTCCCGAATTATTCCGCGATGTTGCCAGACATAAGATTGCCGGAAAGATTGGCGAAATCGCCCTTAAAGAAAAAGCTCCTAAAATCACTCAGGACCTCGTCATTCGTGGATATATTCAAGCAACACCCAAAAGAGATCATAAATTTTTACGAAAAAAGCTTTTTGAAAATAGAATTGATGTCGCTCCTTTTGAGCACCTATTTTAACCGTCTAGCTAATAGACGGTTTTTTTATTTTGTCATCAACGGACTCCATTGGATACATTTTTCATAGTTTTTTCCTAACTTTTGTCGTCAACAGCCCTCATTGGCGATACTTTTCACTGTTTTTTCCTGCCTTTTGTCGTCAATAGCCCTTATTGAAGACACTTTTTATTAATTTCCCCTGAATTCCTGTATCCAATACCCCGGTCCTATCAAACTATTCCCTCTACAATTCAATAACATAATCCAACAAATCCTAAAAAGAAAAACTGATCCAATAAAGGACCAGTCTCTCACATAATTATAATTGCTTATCTCCATGAAGTTGCCTAAACAACTTTTTGTAATCGATATACATCGCAATACGCCAAGGCACAATCATACAGTAAGCAAGGAAGAAGAACATGCCACTTAATTCTCCAAAATCAATGGTTGCACTTAGAACCGACTTCATAACAAGGCGAACAACTAATAGTCCAATTAAAATAAAGAAAAATGCCTTGGATCGCTTTAGATAAATATCGTTATCGCGGATCTCAAACTTTGAGGTTTTAATTAGTAAGATTGAGAATAGCATCCCCACAATCGCTGCCTCGATCATTTCTGCTCCAGTTAGTCTAAATTGCGGATCTATATACATTAAAGCCCCACTCGACATGAAAAATGGAGGTAGAATTATTTTACGAGCATTCGTGGGTTTCTTTGCGGCTTTCATGCGGACAACCAAGGCAAGGGTGCCCATAAACACCGCTCCAATTGAAGAAGCAAGAACTATGTTCATTAGATTCATTCCTTATCTAATTTATTTTCTAACCCATTATATCGCAAATAAATTCATTTGAAAAAATTTAGCTCATAATAAAATGTTCCCATTTTTACCACACAGGTAATTGATACAAAAAAGGAAAAAACCTCCTAAGGAAGTTCCCTTTCAAAGAATATAATATTTTTATATATTTATCATTTTCGAGTTTACATTAGAACCCCGTAAAGCCACCAAACATTCCTGAAAAAATAGTAATGATTTTAGTCATCCAGTCAAAGAAGAGAACAACCCCCATGACAATCATTATGTAACCGCCAATTTTTACAATTTTGCCGCTGTTCTTCTTAATCCAAGTCATGCGGCCAAGGAAGAACGAAAGAATAAAGAATGGTATGGCAAAGCCTAGGCAATAGGCAATCATATACATCATACCTGAACCTGGATTTGTGGCTGCTAGGGAAATAACAAACGATAGAATCGGACCTGTACAAGGCGTCCAACCAGCTGCAAATGCCATCCCAATTAAAACAGAACCAAAATAACCTGAAGGACGATTTTTAAATTCAATGCGGCGGTCCTTCATCATAAACTTCGGATTTAAAATTCCTACGATCACTAAACCAAAGAAAACAATAAAAATTCCGCCTAGTTGACGAATAAGATCTTTATACTGTAAGAAAAAGCTTCCTAGAAACGAAGTTCCAAATCCAATCGCAATAAAAATAATCGAAAAGCCTAAAAGGAAAAATAATGTGTGGAGTAGACTCCGCTTTTGAAGCATGGCGTTTTCACTTTTTAGCTCCCCAACAGACATACCTGTGATGTACGAGAGAAATGCAGGATAAAGCGGTAAACAACAAGGAGAAATAAAGCTTAAAAATCCTGCCCCTAAGGCTAAAAATATATTTACATCTGACATATTAACACTCCCACTATAGTCGATACGTTTATATTCTAACAAATGTTTGATATAAATGATAATGGTTAACTTGAATATTTTGTGTCGCCGCCTTTTTTTGTTTCACTGAAATGCCTCTTCCATAAAATATATGCATAAATTCGTTGGATATTTATTTACAAATGTCTTTGAAAAAATTTACATCATAGGTTATACTAGTAAAACCAATGTCATTTTGATATATTTGTAGTCTATTTGCACCATAATTTAGGGGTTACTCCGGAAAGGACATCGGCCGTGACAAAAAATGATTTAGGTACATTAATTGAAAAAAAACGAGCTGAATTAATTCAAGTCGCCATCACCAACGGCTTGACATCCTCCGTTGCAATTCGTTACAGCCAGGAACTTGATCATCTCTTAAATGAATATCATAGAATATATATAAACAAGATGCCTTCATCAGCTAGTTAAAAGAAAGTCGTTGTATGTCGTCATCATTAGAAATAGACAATAGACCTATATAATGGAAAAAAGCCTGGCGACTCCGCCAGGCTTTTTTCCATTAATTCACGACATCCTCAAGACGTTCTACCGCTCCGTTTTGCAAAAGGAACATTTTATGGTACAAGCCACCCTGGGCAAGCAGTTCTTGATGGGTTCCCCTTTCAACAATTTCCCCCTGATGCAATACTAAGATTAAATCAGCATCCTGAATGGTGGACAGGCGATGCGCAATGGCAATAGTCGTTCTACCTTTTCGCATTTTGGCGAGTGCGGTTTGAATGGCTTCTTCTGTTTCTGTATCAATGTTAGCGGTCGCTTCGTCGAGTACCAATATTTTGGGATTAGCGGCGATCGTTCGGGCAAAAGCGATTAGTTGCCTTTGACCGCTTGAAAATGTGGTACCACGCTCGACAACCTTATGTTCAAAGCCATCCTCCAACTTTTCAATAAAGGTGTGGGCTTGGACAAACTTTGCTGCTTCTTCGACTTGTTCATCCGTCATCTCATTCGAATGAAGGCGGATATTATCCTTCACCGTCCCGTAGAACAGGAATGGATCCTGTAAGACTAAGCCCATTTTCTCCCTGAGTTCTGTCTTTGTGAAGTTCCGAATCGATTGACCATCAATCAAAATGTCCCCCCTTTCATATTCATAAAAACGCATTAACAAATTGATAATCGAGCTTTTTCCACTTCCGGTATGGCCAACCAGTGCGACTGTTTCACCAGGATTTGCCGTAAAGGAAATAGATTTTAGCACATCACGTTTTCCATCATAGGAAAAACTTAAATTCTTAAACTCAATCATTCCTTTTTCAATGGAAATGGTCCGCTCTTCCTTTTGTATTGGTGCTAATTCTTCCTCATCCAACAGTTTAAAAACACGCGAGCCAGCAACAATCGCTTGTTGGTACAAGGAAAGCCTCATCATCATCTGATTAACCGGTTCGAAAAAACGATCCAAATAATTTATGAAGGCATATAACACGCCGATTTCCACCACCTTGTTAAAAGACGTTATTCCGAAATAACTTAATACAATGATTAAACCCAAAATATAGATTAAATCAATCGCTGGTCTTAACAGGAGGCTATCTATTTTGATATTTTTCATTCCTGCCTGATAGTGTTGGTCATTAATAGCTCCGAATTCTGCCTGGAGTCTTTTTTCCTGCCGAAACACTTGGATAATACCCATTCCAGATAATGATTCACTGAGCTTGGCATTCAACTGGCTTAGCCGTTCGCGCATATCAAGGTAAAATCGTGAACTTAATTTTCTGTATAGGTTCATGACAAACAATAATAGTGGAAGGATCACGACACATAATAAGCCAAGTTTGATGTTCAGAATAAACATCGCAATAAAAATACCTAGCAATAAAAATCCACCTTGGATAAACGTTGCAATAACGGTAACAAACATGTCTTTAATGGCTTCCGTATCATTGGTCACCCTTGAAACGATACTTCCTGCTGGGGTCTTATCAAAATACTTTAGCCCGAGCGACTGTACTTTAGAAAAAACATCAATGCGCAACTGTTGGATAATTTTCAAAGCCAGTTCCTGGAATTTAACCAATTGAAAAAACATTAGAATCGCTTTAATGATTTGGATTGACATGTACGTGGAACCTAGGATCAAAAGTGGCTGAAACTCAAGCTTTCCAGGTGTTAAATAATCATCGATAAATATTTTTACGATTATCGGCAAAACGATATCGCCGATCGTTGTTAGTATTAAGAAAATAAATGCTATGACAATCGTTTTTTTTTGTGGTTTAGTATAGGATAGCAGCCGGAATAAAATATTTCTTTGTTCACGATCTGTAAGCTGAATTTTTTCGTCCATCTTAATGCCCTCCATGCTCAACCAACTCTTCTAGCTGCTGGCGTAAATACATTTCCTTATACCATCCACCCGATTCCATCAATACTTCATGTGTACCTCTTTCCACAATCTTTCCATCCTCAAGAACCAGAATGAGATTTGCATGTTGAATGGCACTTAATCGGTGTGAAGTGATGATGGTTGTTTTTCCTTCCCTATTCTGTTTTAATGCTGAAAGAATGGCTTCTTCTGTTTTTGCATCTACTGCAGATAAGGAATCATCGAGTACTAACACTTCTGGCTTCATCAAAATAGCCCGGGCAATCGAAATCCTTTGCTTCTGCCCGCCCGATAAGGATACCCCACGCTCTCCAACAACCGTTTGATACCCTTCAGTAAATTGAAGGATATCAGTATGGATATTGGCAAGCTTAGCGGCATTCTCGACTTCCTCTATTAATGCCCCATGGTTTGTAAAGGCGATATTTTCACCAACAGAGGCTGAAAACAGGAAATGATCTTGCGGTACATAACCAATGGCCTCGCGTAATTTTTCAAGCTTGTAATCCTGCAGAGAATTCCCTCCAAATCTAATCTCACCTTGATAACTATCAAACTCACGAATGAGCAGTTTTAAAAGAGTGGTTTTACCAGCACCGGTTTTACCAACAATGCCCACCGTCTCGCCGGTATATAACGAAAAATTTATATCCTTTAAAACCGGTGTGGTTTCTCCAGGATAGGTAAAGCTAGAAAGATTGTATTCAATATCACCCGCGGGCACCACGTTTAAGGCCCCCTCCTTATCGGTTATATCTTCTTTTTCTTGAAGGAGCATGGAAACTCGGTCATAGGAAGCACTGCCTCGCTCAACAATGTTAAATAACCAGCCAAATGCAAGCATCGGCCAGATGAGTAAACCTAAATATGTAGTAAACGAGAGTAATTGCCCGATTGTTAGTTCCCCATTAAGCACGTATTTTGCACCAAACACAATCGATAAGAAAAAGGAAATACCAACAATAATCGAAATCGTCGGATCGAAGAGAGAATCAATTTTGGCGACAGTGATATTTTTTTGGACGACATCTTCTGATTGCTTCCGAAAATCCTCGATATCTTCCTTTTCCTGACCAAACGTCTTAATCACTTTAATCCCAGTAATACTTTCCTGAGTTTTATCATTTAATGACGAAAATGCTTCCTGTGCCTGATAAAAGGTTCGATGGAGCATTGTTCCAAACCAGCTTGTAAGGATTACCATAAAGGGCATCGGAATTAAACAGATTAATGTTAATTTCCAGCTAATCGTAAATGCCATGGCACAGATAACAAACCCACCAGTTGAAAGAGAATCAACGAAGGTTAGCACGCCTACGCCCGCTGTTTGTTGAATGGCTGACAGATCGTTGGTGGCATGTGCCATTAAATCCCCTATTCGACGTTTTTGGTAAAATGATGGCGACATATTTGTAAAATGATGATACAGCCGATTTCGAAGCAACTTACTTAACTTAACTGATGATCCAAAAATCATAATTCTCCAGTAGTACCTAAGGAAATACATTGCAAGAGCAATAATAACTAATACGGCCATCCACTTCAAGAGAATTCCCGTTGTCATCGTCCCATTCTTAATTTGGTCAGCAATGATTCCTATGATCTTAGGCGGCACCAGTTGCATAATTGCTACAAGCATTAAGAGGAAAATCCCCGATATATATGCTTTTTTCTCCTGTTTAAAATACCAGCCTAATTCTAAAAATACTTTCATTAAACCGCCCCCAAAACACGAGTAATCGATCTGCCAAAAATTGAATACGTTTTTAATTAAAGTTATTCGGAAAAATAATCCAACGGACTGAGGTTTAATTTTACCAAATTTTTATAAAATAATAAAGATTTAGAATATTTTATCAGCACGTAAAAAGCACCCATCTATATGAGTGCTAGTCCGTTTTATTTTGATTGTTGTTTGTTCATGGCAGCCATCATTTGGTTGATCTTCTTTTGTGATGGTTTTTGTCCCATTTGCATCATCATCATTTTTAACATTTGTTCATTGATTGGCGGATTTTTCTTTAAGTAGCTCATCATATATTTACGAGCAATGAAAAATCCTAGTGCTACACCAGCTGCTAATGCTAGTATACCAACTAGAATGTAATAACCCATATTCAACTTCCTCCTTCATGTTGTCTACCATACAGTGTACTAAATAAAACACGATTAGACAATATCTGCAATTAGATAAATTTTCTTTCCTTTATCGGCTTTAACCAACCGTATCGCTGATGTTCAAGGTCAAGTGCCAAAAAGGAAGTTTCACATTTTCTTAGAACTTCAAAAAAAGCCGTCTCAGCTTCATAGCTGCCTTGTGCCTCGATTGTAATTAAGTCTTGAAAAACCTCTAACTTTGCCGTACTTAGTTTTCCACTTAATTCAATTGAATATGCACCATGCTCAGCTTTAAATCCCTTGATTTTTCCAAGCTGCTTTTGGATAAGTTGATGGATCTTTAGTACCTCAACCTTTTTTGTTATATAGGAAATTTGTTTTTGTGTAATAAATTTAAGTTCGCCGTTTGCTTTTCGATGTTCCTGAAAAAGCTGAAAAAACAATCGTTCTCTTCCGAAGTAATGGGTCGCAAATTCATCTTCTATTAAATATAGCTGATATTTTCTCACCACTGTTCTCTCCTTCGTTGATTACCCTTTTTACTATTATAAAAAAAGACTAACGAAACATATGTCTTACGGCGGCAAAAACTTCCACTATTTTTGTCGATTTGCAGGAAACTAAACTATTCTTCTATAAATTCGGTAGATTTGTTGAATTTTCCTGCAAATAATAACTTTGTTCATAATATTGTTGAAATTTGTACTCATTAAACCATCAAAAAAGGAGAACGGATGATTTCCGCTCTCCCTAAAATCTCATTATTTTATTTTTGCAAAAGTGCTTTTACACGTGCAACTACGTTGTTTACAGTGAACCCGAATTCTTCCATAATCTTTTCTCCTGGTGCTGAAGCTCCGAAATGATCAATAGCAAGAACATCGCCTTCGTCACCAGTGTATTTGTGCCAGCCAAATGATGCTCCCACTTCAATTCCAAGACGCTTTTTCACACTTCTTGGCAGAACAGAGTCTTTGTACTCTTGAGATTGCTGCTCGAATCGATCCCATGAAGGCATACTTACAACCGAAACATGAACACCTTCTCCAGCAAGCGCTTTTTGAGCTTCCACTGCAAGGCTTACTTCTGATCCAGTTGCTAATAACAACGCATCTGGAGTTTCTCTTTCTGAAGGAGACACTACATATGCCCCTTTAGAAACTCCCTCGTACGCATTGGTATCCGTTCCTTTTAATGTAGGTAAATCTTGACGAGTTAAAACAAGTGCAGTTGGTTTGTTGGTAGACTCCACTGCAAGTTTCCAAGCAGCTGCCGTTTCATTACCGTCTGCAGGACGAATGATTGATAATCCTGACATTGCACGTAATGCTGCAAGCTGTTCAACTGGCTCATGTGTTGGTCCATCTTCCCCTACAGCAATACTGTCATGGGTAAAGACATAAGTGACAGGTAATCCCATTAAAGCTGCTAGACGAATGGCAGGACGCAAGTAGTCAGAGAAGACAAAGAATGTTCCGCCAAATACTTTTACGCCGCCATGAAGAGCAATACCATTCATTGCAGCTCCCATCGCAAATTCACGAACGCCAAACCAGATATTGCGACCTTCATAGGAACCAGGCATAAAGTCTTTCGTACCTTTAATCATCGTTTTATTCGAACCAGCAAGGTCTGCGGATCCACCGATAAAAATAGGTAGATTCTTAGCAATACCATTTAATACTTCCCCTGAAGAGGCACGGCTTGCAAGGCTTTTTCCTTCTGGATATACAGGGATTTCTTTATCCCAACCTGCAGGAAGTTCATTATTTAATGCTTGTTCAAGCTGAGTAGCTAGTTCAGGGTACTCTTTTTTATATTGAGCGAAAAGATCATTCCACTCTTTTTCCTTTTTCTCGCCATTTTCAACGATCAGCTTCTGGAAGTTGTCATAGACTTCTTGCGGCACATGGAAATCTTCTTCAAAAGTCCATTTATAAGCCTCTTTTGTAAGTTTTAATTCATTTGCTCCAAGTGGTGAGCCATGAACACCTGAAGTTCCAGCACGGTTTGGTGAACCATAGCCAATGACCGTTCTTACTTCAATCATTGTTGGTCTGTCTAAATCATTTTTAGCTTCTTCCAAAGCTTTCGCAATTTCATCCAGATTATTGCCGTCTTCAACACGAACATATTGCCATCCGTATGATAGGAAGCGATCTTTGACACTTTCTGAGAACGACTTATCTAGGTCTCCATCAAGTGAGATATCGTTTGAATCATAAAGGACTACCAATCGCCCTAATTTCAAGTGTCCTGCTAGCGACGCTGCCTCAGCAGATACACCCTCCATCAAATCTCCATCTCCACAGATACTGTATGTAAAATGGTTCACAAGTTCATATTTATCTTTATTATAAACACTTGCAACATGGCGTTCTGCCATTGCCATTCCTACTGCCATTGCAATCCCCTGTCCAAGTGGACCAGTAGTTGCTTCTACACCCTCAGTGTGGCCATACTCTGGGTGTCCCGGTGTTTTAGAGCCCCATTGGCGGAATTGCTTTAAGTCATCCATTGTTAAGTTGAAACCAGACAAGTGAAGCATGCTGTATAACAACGCTGAACCATGACCTGCTGACAAGACAAAACGATCACGGTTAAACCACTGTGGATTCTTTGGATTTTGGTTCAAGAAACGCGTCCATAAAGTATAGGTCATTGGCGCTGCACCCATCGGCATTCCTGGATGTCCTGAGTTTGCTTTTTCGATCGCATCAATGGAAAGCGTTCGAATGGAGGTTACAGATAAATCATCAATAGTATTAAACATGAATTACATCCTTTCCTAATCACAAGGTTACTAAATACATTTTCAATTTTATATCGCTACCGTTTTTTATTCAACAAATAGCATAATAATAAGAAACAAAAGTCACTATTTTTTTATTTTTACACAAAAATAGTCAGTATATGTAAATAGGAATACAAAAAATGTATTCCTGAACTTTTAGTGAAGTGTATTTTTTTTCCTAGCCTTGATTTTTTCCGGTGTAACGTCATTTCCTTCCGGATCAATAAACTTGGTGTTGGTAAGGGTATCAAGCATATTCGAACGAAAAGTAGCCAAATATTCACTTCTTAATTTAGTTTGCTCTTTCGCTTCTGTTTCAGTCAATCCCGTTGCTTTTGCTTTTCGTGCCAGCTCATTAATTCTAGCCATCTTTTCTTTTGAAAGCATTCAAAGACCTTCCTTTCAACCTATTTACATGACACCTGATTTTACTAAAAAAAAAACCTAATGACAAGGCAAAAGGTCTATTCTTCTTGTGATTCAATATATTCCTGGAATCTTCTATGAACCGTGGCTTTAGAAATGTTATAGCCAAAACCTCTAAGTGTAGCAGCTATTTCTGAAAAAATTAATCCATTTTTTCTTAACCGGACAATTTCTCCAATTGGAACTTCAATTTTCTCTCGTCCAGAGGATTCTCCGAGATTTTTTAAGTTTTTTTCTGGTTTATATCCATTCTGGACTGCTCGCTTCATTCCACGTTTGATTTTTGCATTATGTAGTTTCCGTTGGTACTCTTCAACCATACTTACGATGTTCAAAACCATGGAATCCGATTCGGAAAGCTGTAATTCTCCACTATGGGAGATACTATAAAGTTTAATATTTTCTTTTAATATGCAATGCAAGAGTGCAATTTTGGCATTCCCCCTACCGAGCCGTGTTTCATCCTGAATTAAGAGGGCTTGTACCTGTTTATCTCTAATTCGTTCTAATAAATGAAAAATCCCCTCACGATTAAAATCATAGCCACTAGCCTTTTCCCTAATTACCCTATCAATCTCAAAGTGATAGGTGTTAGCTAGTTGCGTTAATTCCTCTTCCTGACGCTTTAACGAAGTTTCTTGTGTTTCCTTATTTGTGCTGACACGGCAGTATATAATTGCTTTCATAAAAATTCCTTTCTATTCACCAACGGCACTAGCAAATTCATTCTTAGATGAGACTTCTTTACTCACCGGAATGATAATTTCTTCACCAGGAAAAATTTGATCATCATCTAATTCATTATGCTTTTTTATCCAAGCAACAAACTCCTTGTTTGATAATGAATGTTGACCCGAAAATTGATTAGAGATTTTCCATAGTGAATCTCCTTCTGTGATTGTAACCTTTAAAAAATTTTCTTGCGCGTTGGAATGATGTTGGAATGATAATATGATTGAAAGTGAACAACTTAAAATAATAAGAGTAATAGCATAGGAGTATTTGTTCCATAATTTTTTCATAAATAACACCTCTATAAGAATGTATGTTCGTTTTATTATTTTCATTATAAATCGAACGTTTGTTTGTTGTCAACCATATTTTCGAACTTATGTTTGTATAAAAAATGCGAACATGTTATAATAAAGTCAACATTAACCAGGCGAGGTGGATTTTATCATGGCTAAAATATCAAAGAGGCAGCAAGATATCTTAGACTTCATTAAAAGTGAGGTTAAGAGTAAAGGATATCCCCCTTCAGTAAGGGAAATTGGAGAAGCGGTTGGACTCGCATCCAGTTCTACTGTTCACGGACATCTAGCAAGATTGGAAAGCAAAGGACTTATTAGACGGGATCCTACAAAACCAAGAGCAATTGAAATATTAGAAGCAGATGTTGCTGCACATATACCAAGAAATACAGTTGTCAATGTTCCAGTGGTTGGGAAAGTAACTGCAGGACTCCCAATAACAGCGATTGAAAATGTGGAAGAGTATTTTCCGCTTCCAGAAAGTCTTGCACCTGCAGATGAACAAGTTTTCATGTTAGAAATCATGGGTGAGAGTATGATAGAAGCTGGGATCCTAGACGGGGATTATGTAATTGTGAAACAGCAGCCAACCGCTAATAACGGGGATATTGTTGTAGCAATGACCGAGGAAGATGAAGCCACCTGTAAAAGATTTTTCAAGGAAAAAGATTACATACGCCTGCAGCCGGAAAATTCTACAATGGACCCTATTATATTAAGGAATGTTTCGATTTTAGGTAAAGTTATTGGGGTTTACCGACATATTCATTAAGTTTAAGAGAGTTGGCATACACGTGCCGACTCTTTTTTTGTTGTGCTAATCAACCTAAAGCTGAAGTAATTACGGAAGCCGGGATAGAGTGGGTCTACGCGACCGTTCCAGCAGAATCTCTACGAGTTGGGGCACGTAGAGACGGCCTACGTGACCGTTCTAGATGAATTTCTAGAAGTTGGGGCACGTAGAGGCGGCCTACGTGACCGTTCTAGATGAATCTCTACGAGTTGGGGCACGTAGAGGCGGACTACGTGACCGTTCTAGAAGTATCTCTACGAGTCGGGGCACGTAGAGACGGACTACGTGACCGTTCTAGATGAATCTCTACGAGTTGGGGCACGTAGAGGCGGACTACGTGACCGTTCTAGAAGTATCTCTACGAGTAGGGGCACGTAGAGACGGCCTACGTGACCGTTCCAGAACAATTTCACAGAGTTGGGGCACGTAGAGGGGGGCTATGTGACCGTTCCAGAAGAATTTCTACGAGTTGGGGCACGTAGAGGCGGCCTACGTGACGGTTCCAGAAGAATTCATAGAGTTGGGGCGCGTAGTGGCTTTCCTACGCGACCGTTCCAAAGGAATAACAATGAGGTCGTGTACTGTTGTCACTATGACAGAAGAGCTGCATTCATTCTCAAACTAAAAAGGAGCAGCCATAAGCCACTCCTTTATCTGCCTATTTCGCTATTCTTGCTTGTATTTCAGATAGTTTCACCTTAAAAAGCACTTTATATACTTTCGTGTCCCCTTCATTAAAACTGGAATGAGTAACATACGTTCCTTTCAAGGTCTTGCGCTGTTCATCAAATAGAAAACATTCCTGACCTTTTATTCCTGATTCTATCAAACTTAAAATAAGGTCAGGCTTCTTATACGTCTTTTCTCGTAGTATTTCTTGGGTTAGAGCATTACAAATTTGCAGTTTATACAATTTAGAGCACCTCCCAAATGTTTACAACTTAAGCATATATTATTTAGGATTAAATAAACCGTAAAAATTGTGAATTTTTAAAGAACATCAAGCACCTCTTCCCTTCTTCTATTCTATTCCTATTAATTTTATTTAGAATGATCGAGGATGCCTAATTGGAAAAAGAGCCATTGACGTCCAAAGTCGTTGAGAAAGACCAATTGGGTCGTCAATTAGGCTTATTAGCTACCGTAATTGTTGTAATGGAACAAACCTGGTAGCCAATGGGATGGCATTTTTCACTGAGAGAATCTAAGAAAAGAAGCGCGACATAGAAAAACCCTGACGCTAGGCGCCAGGGCTTTAGATGAGATTAATACATGCTCATATATTGATCGCGTTCCCATTGGTGAACGACTGTGCGGAACATATCCCACTCGATTTCTTTTGCTTCAACAAAGTGTTCCATAATGTGCTCGCCAAGACCTGACACAATTACTTCGTCAGATTTTAGTTTATCTAATGCTTGAGCTAATGTTGCAGGAAGATCGACGATACCTTCTTCGATTCTCTCTTCTTTGCTCATTACATAGATGTTTCTGTCAACTGGTGCAGGAGGAGTTAATTTGTTTTTAATTCCGTCTAAACCAGCTTTTAGAAGTACTGCCATTGCTAGGTATGGATTAGCAGATGGGTCTACACTTCTTACTTCAACACGTGTACTTAATCCACGAGAAGCAGGAATACGAATTAATGGTGAACGGTTTCTAGCTGACCAAGCAACGTAGCAAGGTGCTTCATAACCAGGAACAAGACGCTTATAAGAGTTTACAGTTGGATTCGTTACAGCTGTAAAGGCTGGAGCGTGCTTAAGGATACCTGCAATAAATTGACGAGCTGTATCGCTCATTTCTAAGTCGCCGCTTGGCTGATAGAATGCATTTTCTCCATTTGTAAATAATGAAAGGTTCATGTGCATTCCAGATCCATTGACTCCGTATAACGGTTTTGGCATGAATGTTGCGTGCAAACCGTGTTTACGAGCAATTGTTTTAACAACTAGCTTGAACGTTTGGATTTGGTCACATGCTGTTAATGCATCTGCATATTTAAAGTCAATTTCATGCTGACCTGGTGCTACCTCATGGTGAGAAGCTTCAATTTCAAAGCCCATTTCTTCTAACTCAAGCACGATATCACGACGACAGTTTTCACCTAAATCTGTTGGTGCTAAGTCAAAATATCCGCCTTGGTCATTTAACTCTAAACTTGGTTCGCCTTTTTCATCTAATTTAAATAAGAAGAATTCCGGCTCAGGTCCAAGGTTAAAGTTAGTGAAACCTAACTCTTCCATTTCTTTTAATACTCTTCTTAAGTTATTACGAGGATCCCCTTCAAATGGTTTTCCTTCTGGAGTATAAATATCACAAATTAAGCGGGCAACTTTCCCTTTTTCTGCTGTCCATGGGAATACAACCCAAGTGTTAAGGTCAGGATATAGTAACATGTCAGATTCTTCAATCCGTACAAAACCTTCAATTGAAGAACCGTCAAACATCATTTTGTTATCAAGTGCTTTTTCTAATTGACTAATTGGAATCTCCACGTTTTTGATAGTTCCAAGGATGTCTGTGAATTGCAAACGAATAAATTTCACGTTTTCTTCGACCGCTAATCTTTTTATATCTTCTCTTGAATACTTTGCCATTTTCTTACCTCCTATTTTTTAAAAAGAAACTTCCACATTAATGAAAGAATCTTGACATATCTCCTTGACGTAACGAGGATCGATTGTTTCGACCTAAATGCATCATTTCGTTGCGTAGCAGCTTTCTAAGCTGTTCATCTGTTAATTCGCGCTTAGTCTTTTCTGTTTGTTGTTCAAGAATGTTTGATTGTTGCTCTTTTACTAGGAACAATTGTTTAATGCCAGCCATATTGACACCTTGATCAATTAAATCCTTAATTTCTAGAAGCCTATCAATATCATTTAAACAATATAGCCGTCTATTCCCCTCGGTTCTTGCCGGAGAAATCAATTGGTGTTCTTCGTAGTAACGAATTTGCCTGGCTGTAAGTTCCGTTAGTTGCATGACTGTTCCGATCGGAAACAGTGGCATGGAACGGCGAATTTCCTTTCCACCCATCTAATTCCTCCTCCCCTCGGGTTATTCATAATACTATTATATTTCGTGTTAGAAAAGTTGTCAATGATATGTTAGGTTTTCTTACATTAAAATTTTTAAATAAATTGGACACTTAGCTGTTCTCCCTAAAACAATTCGATTAATCCTTTATCGGTTAAGTGGTCTATGGCCAGACAAACAGCCATCTTTACGTGTGCATAGGTTAAGCCGCCTTGTACATAGGCAACATATGGAGGTCTAATCGGTCCATCTGCGGTGAGTTCAATGCTCGCCCCCTGAATAAAAGTACCTGCTGCCATAATTACATCGTCCTCATACCCTGGCATATAGCTGGCATGGGGTGTGACATAAGAATTAATCGGTGATGCGAATTGAATGGCCTGACAAAAAGCAATCATTTTATCTCGATCATCAAACTGGACAGACTGAATTAAGTCTGTCCTTTTAGCATTCCATTTCGGAGAAGAATTCATGCCTAATTTCTCCAACATCGCTGCTGTGAAAACGGCCCCTTTTAATGCCTGGCCAACCACATGGGGGGCAAGAAAAAAGCCTTGATACATTTCTTGAAGGCTATAAAGGGACGCTCCTGCTTCGGCTCCTATCCCTGGTGAAGTCATTCGATACGAACATGCCTCCACCCACTGTTTTTTACCAACAATATAGCCGCCAGTCTTCACAATCCCGCCGCCTGGATTTTTGATAAGTGACCCTGCGATTAAGTCCGCACCGACATGACAAGGCTCGGTCTCCTCAACAAATTCCCCATAGCAATTATCTACAAATACGACCATATCTTGTTTAATTTCTTTGACAAACGTTATCATTTCTGCAATTTCTGCAATCGTAAATGATGGTCTTGTCGCATAGCCCTTGGAACGCTGAATGCCAATCATTTTTGTATTCGGTTTTATTTTCTTTGAGACAGCCTCCCAATCAATTCCACCTTGATTCGTCAGAGCTACACTATCATAGGAAATTCCAAATTCCTTTAATGAGCCAACCCCGTTCCCACGAAGTCCAACAATTTCTTCAAGCGTATCATAGGGTTTGCCAGTTATATATAGAAGTTCATCCCCAGGTCGAAGAACGCCAAATAAGGCAATGGAAATGGCATGTGTGCCTGAGATTATTTGCGGACGAACAAGTCCTGCTTCTCCCCCAAAGACGTCTGCATAGACCATTTCTAGTGTATCTCTGCCATGATCGTCATAGCCATACCCGGTCGACGGATTAAAATGTGAATCACTCACTCTTTTGTTTTGAAAGCTTTTTAATACCCGAAATTGATTTGTTTCGATTCTATTGTCTATTTCTTTATGTACTTTAGCGATTTGTTGTTCAACTTCCTCTACCATCGGCTGAAGCTTTTCCCCATTTTTTAACTGTTGAAACATGTTGTGACTCCTATCTATATTGTGAATTTCTGTAATTGTCCTGTTATTTGATGATCCTGAAGTGTATATCCTTTGCATCGATAGAATTGATCTTCTTCATCAAACACAAGCTCTCTTAATATTGTCTCATTTTTTAATAAAGAAAGCAGCTTTCCTTCTGTGGACGGAATCTGAACTTCGTAAGAATCCATCATTTCCATAACTACCTTCTCCATTTGCTGCTTCAAGGCTTGACGGTCCTCTTTATCAAATGCACTAATAAACGCGGTCGGTGTATCAGCGGTTGGGACAAAATCTGAATGCTGAATATCTTTTTTATTATATACTGTTATTTGCGGGATATCTTTAACTTCTAAGTCTTCAAGCAGCTTTTTTACTGTTTTTTCGTGATGAAAATAATCTGGGTTGGACATATCGACCACATGAAGAAGCAAATCAGCTTCCTTGACTTCCTCAAGCGTGGATCGAAATGCAGCAATAAGTGTTGTCGGTAAATCTTGTATAAACCCAACCGTATCTGTAATCAAGGCTAGGAAACCACTAGGTAAAATCAATTTTCGTGTCATTGGATCTAGTGTTGCAAACAATTGATTTTCCTCGTACGATTCTGCTTCGGATAAACGATTGAAAAGACTGGATTTACCGGCATTGGTATAACCGACAATCGCGACCTGATAGGTTTTATTTTTCTTTCTTCTTTCTCTGTATCGATCCCTGTGCTGAACGATGACGGAAAGTTGGGTTTTAATTTCATCGATTCTCCGACGGATATGCCGGCGGTCTGATTCTAACTTTGTTTCACCAGGTCCTCTTGTTCCGATCCCAGCCCCCAAACGGGATAATGCTGTTCCCTGACCCACAAGACGAGGAAGCATGTATTGCAATTGGGCAAGTTCAACTTGTAATTTACCTTCTTTGGAGCGAGCTCTTTGTGCAAAAATGTCTAAGATGAGCTGGGTTCTATCGATTATACGAGCATTTAGGTCCGTAGAGAGATTTCTTTTTTGACTTGGTGAAAGCTCGTCATTAAAAATGACTATATCTGCCTCCAGTTCATCCACCAGGACATTAAGTTCCTCCACTTTCCCTTTACCTATATAGGTAGCTGGGTGACGCCGGTCCCTTTTTTGAACGACTGACATCAATACTTCACCCTGAGCGGTTTCTGTTAGTGCACCTAACTCTTCCATTGAATAATGAAAGCGCAAATCAGTATCCCCATTGGTCTGACAGCCAACGAGGATCGCCTTCTCTTTCGTGTCTTTTTGTTCCATATGGCATCGTTCCTTCCGTAATCTTCTATCTCCCATCATAACAAAAAAAGGTTGTATACTCTAATTTGCCCAACATTAGAAAAAACTTATTGTAATTTCTCCACATCCTGATATAATCTTACTGTTTTCTAATAACAATTTTATTACTTTTTTCATAGTGTTATATAATATATAGATTTCAAGGAGAATTTGGATAGATGACTTGGGAAGTTTTAAGTATGATCGGAACAATCGCCTTCGCCGTTAGCGGGGCCATTGTTGCGATGGAAGAGGAATATGATATTTTTGGCGTATACATTTTAGGTATTGTCACCGCTTTTGGCGGTGGGGCGATTCGAAACCTATTAATCGGTGTACCTGTATCAGCACTTTGGGAACAAGGGTTATTTTTTCAAATTGCCTTATTATCCATAACAGCTGTGTTTTTATTTCCAAGCAACCTTTTAAAACACTGGCAAAAATGGGGGAACCTATTTGATGCGATTGGCCTTTCAGCCTTTGCCATCCAAGGTGCTCTTTACGCCGTTAAAATGAATCACCCGCTTAGTGCTGTTATTGTTGCAGCGGTGCTAACCGGAATCGGTGGCGGGATTATTCGAGATTTATTGGCAGGAAGAAAACCAATCGTCTTACGATCGGAAATCTATGCAATATGGGCGATATTGACAGGCTTGTTTATCGGACTTAAGATCGTGACGCATTCTTGGGAATTGTATTCTCTCTTTTTCATTGTGACGGTTTTACGCGTCCTTTCCTATACCTTTGATTGGAAGCTGCCAATACGTAAATTTGAGGCCAATTAATAACTAATCCAAATAGAAACGGCAGATTGCTTAGAATCTGCCGTTTTTTTGTCTCTAATCTTCTTCAAACACAAGATCATTACTTCTAATTGTCATTAATTCATGCCTGTCATAACTATTTAACATGAGCAGCCTCATGGCCTGGGCGCGGATCGATTTTTCAATGATATTTCGTACATACCTTCCATTTGAAAAACTATTTGGACTTAATACCGCTTTAACCCATATTAAATGTTCTTTTAACTTTTTTTCCGCCTCATGGCTAAACGTGTATTCTCTTTCGATTAACATCCTCGCCGAAATTTCCATTAGTTGATTTATATTGTAGTCAGGAAAATCAATAACTAATGGAAAGCGTGAATGGAGTCCAGGATTAAGGGTCAAGAAATACTCCATTTCACGGGAGTATCCAGCAAGGATAAGAATAAACTCATGCTGCTTATCTTCCATATGCTTAACCAATGTATCGATTGCTTCTTTGCCGAAATCCTTCTCACCGCCGCGCCCCAATGAGTAAGCCTCATCGATAAACAAAATTCCCCCTTGGGCCTTCTTGATTAAATCCCTTGTCTTCTGTGCTGTATGACCAATATACTCCCCCACGAGGTCCGCACGTTCCGCCTCAATTAAGTGTCCTTTTGTTAAAACGCTCATTTTTTGAAATAACTTACCTATTAATCTAGCGACTGTCGTTTTACCTGTTCCAGGATTTCCTTTAAACATCATATGGAGGGCTTGTTTTCTTGCTTTTAAACCCATTTCCTCACGTTTTTTATTCACGTAAATCCATGCATAAATTTCCTTTATCATCTTTTTCATTTCTTCCATGCCAACAAGAGCCCCTAACTCTTCTTCAATTTCCTTTAGAGCCGAATGCTCAGGTGGAATGTCCTTTGGAACCACCTGAAAGTCAGGTAACTCTTTTGTCATCGTTTTCCCTATTTGTGAATTGAGAACTACTCTTATTTGGCCGTTACTTTTCATTCTGATGGGTTGGTCCAAAGCTTTCACCTCTCATTTTTACCAACAGTTTATATGATGAGTTTTTATGGCCACTCAGAATTTACATTCTGAACTGATTATTTGCACAAAGGAAAGCATAATCCTTCATTTTATATGTATTCAAACTCCCTGAATTTCATTAAAAAAGTTTTTTTTAATAAATAGCTATGTTAAATTGGCATGTTGATTTCCACTTCAGGCGCTTCGATTTCATCTCCAATCAACATGGTGCCAATATCACCAATGAGCTTTAACAGAGCTATATAAATAAAAAAAGCCCAATGTTTGGGCTTCTAAAAATGACTTATTGGTTATCCAGTTCAAGCTGCACGTTTCTTTGCGGTGCAAAAGTTGAAATTGCATGCTTATATACTAATTGTTGCTTTCCTTCTGATTCAAAAAGAACTGTAAAATTATCAAAACCCTTAATTTGGCCTCTTAATTGAAAACCGTTAAGTAAGAAGACCGTAACATGTATGTTATCTTTGCGGCACTGGTTTAAAAATTGGTCCTGAATATTGATTGTTGTTTTCATTTGTATTTCCTCCTCTTTTATCTCTACTAATATGTATTCGATTTTACTTTAAGCTTTCCTTCAACACAACGTGAAATTTCCGTTATTTTTTTTGAGGTGTCCTCCACATTGGTCATATCAAACCATGATACATCCATTTTGTTCCGAAACCAAGTTAATTGCCTTTTTGCGTATCTTCTTGAATTTTGTTTTAAATTCTCTATCGCCTCTTCTAAAGGTACTTTACCTTCTAAATAGGCATACATTTCTTTGTAGCCAATTGCTTGGATCGATTGACAATCGCGCAAACCCCTTTGATACAAACCTTTTACTTCCTCGATAAGCCCTTCTTCAATCATTAAATCCACTCGATAATTAATGCGCTCATAAAGTTTCACGCGTTCCATCGATAAACCAACTATTGCTGTATTGTACAAAAGATCTGGTTGTTGTGTGCTTTGGAATTCTTGCATCGTCTTACCTGTAAGATGGAAGATTTCAAGTGCGCGTATGACTCTTCTTACATTATTTGGATGGATTTGTGAAGCACTACCTGGATCCACCTCCAACAATTCTTTATAAAGTGCCTCATTCCCTATTTTCTTGGCTCTTTCCTCTAGCTTAAGACGATAGGACTCATCGCCTGATACATCAGAAAATTGATAATCATAAATGACGGACTGTATATACAACCCTGTTCCACCGACAATAATGGGCAGCTTTCCCTTTTTAGCAATCTCACCTATTTTAGCCCGAACAAGGAGTTGAAATTCAGCAACGGAAAAATTTTCAAAAGGCTCTTTAATATCAATAAGATAGTGAGGAATACCTTCCATTTCATCCTTTTTGATTTTTGCCGTCCCAATATCCATGCCACGATAGATTTGCATAGAATCTCCGCTGATAATTTCACCATTATAGCGTTTAGCCATTTCGATACTTAACTTTGTTTTTCCGACGGCGGTTGGTCCGATGATCACTAATAATTTTTGTTTTGAATCCAATATTTTCACACTGCCTTATCCCATTTTCAGTGAAAGCAGGTTTATGATTCCACTTCCACCCCTTTATCGTAACATAATTTTTAAAAGCAGTAGAACATCAAACTAGTATATACATAAAAGTTCATTTCTATGCCGTTAATTGGACATGAATTTATTTTATCCATTTTTCTTCCCAAATAGGAATAATTTTCATGTAAATTTACAAAAGGATAACGGTTCATTTACAAAAGGCTTTCCACCCCCAAATTTATGGTAGACTAACGCGTAGCTTATTTTGAATGAAAAATAGGGAAATTAGGTGAAATAATATGTTATCTACTTTTGATATTGGTATTGATTTAGGAACTGCAAATATATTAGTTTATAGTAAAAATAAAGGAATCGTTATTAATGAGCCTTCTGTTGTGGCGATTGATACAGTGACAAAAAATGTTGTAGCTGTTGGTACAGAAGCAAAGGAAATGATAGGAAAGACACCTGAAAAAATCGTCGCCATTCGTCCAATGAAGGATGGCGTAATAGCAGATTATGATGTAACCACTGAATTGCTAAAACACATTATGCGTAATGCATCCAAAAAGATTGGTTTTGCTGTTCGCAAACCAAATGTCGTTGTTAGTATTCCATCTGGTTCCACAAGTGTGGAAAGACGAGCAATCCAAGATGCAGTAAGACAGGCTGGGGCAAAAAAAATCAGCTTGATTGAGGAACCAGTTGCTGCTGCAATTGGTGCTGGATTACCTGTCGATGAACCAGTTGCCAATGTGGTAGTGGATATTGGCGGCGGCAATACTGAGGTAGCAATTATTTCCTTTGGCGGGGTAGTTGCATGCCATTCCATTAAAATTGGCGGTGACCGCCTCGATGAAGACATTATTCAACATGTTCGGAAAGAATATAATATCCTAATTGGTGAAAGAACTGCAGAAAACATCAAAATGGAAATTGGTTTTGCTCTCATTGACCATGAAGAACGTTTCATGGATGTCCGCGGACGCGACCTTTTAACTGGACTGCCAAAAACGATTAAACTATCATCCTATGAAATTCGTGTAGCGATCAAGGAAGCACTATTGCATATTTTAGAAGCCATTCGTGCAACCCTTGAGGATTGTCCAGCAGAGCTCAGTGGAGACATTGTCGACAGGGGCGTAATTCTGACTGGCGGAGGAGCATTATTGAATGGCATGGAGGCATGGCTAAGTGAAGAGATAGTTGTTCCTGTCCAGCTTGCCCCAAACCCTCTTGAATCGGTAGCCATAGGAACTGGAAAGGCCCTAATGTATATGAGCAAGCTCCCAGTAGCTGTAAAATAAGCAACTTTGGCGGCAAGATCATTTCCAGAGATTGCACTCAAATTAATAGTAATATCAAAGCTGCAGAAAAATCCTTTTCTGCAGCTTTTTTTCTTTTGGGTCGTCATGAATAGCATGTCTACGTTACCCGATTCTTTATTTCCCCTTGGTTTCGGTTACGTAGGACCTCTCTACGTGACCAGGTTCGATGGTTATCTCCGGTTTCGGGCACGTAGGACCTCTCTACGTGACCGTGGTCAATGTTTTTCCTTTGTTTCGGGCACGTAGGGCCTCTCTACGTGACCGGGTTCATTGGTTATCCTCGGTTTCGGGCACGTAGGGCCTCTCTACGTGACCGGGTTCATTGGTTATCCTCGGTTTCGGGCACGTAGGACCTCTCTACGTGACCGGGCTCATTGGTTATCCTCGGTTTCGGGCACGTAGGGCCTCTCTACGTGACCGATTTCTATAGTTGCCTCCGGTTTCGGGCACGTAGAGCCTCTCTACGTGACCGGATTCATTGGTTTTCCTCGGTTTCGGGCACGTAGGATCTCTCTACGTGACCGGGCTCATTGGTTATCCTCGGTTTCGGGCACGTAGGGCCTCTCTACGTGACCTATTTCTATAGTTGCCTCCGGTTTCGGGCACGTAGAGCCTCTCTACGTGACAGGATTCATTGGTTTTCCTCGTTTTCGGGCACGTAGGATCTCTCTACGTGACCGGGTACGCTGATACGCCGTAGCCTGTAAATGGTCATCACGTTCTTTTTCCATGAATTCATCAACACTAGGACTAGAGAAGCTTTCATCACAGCATCTATATTAGAATTCACTACGTAATCTTTTAAATGATCGAGATTTAGGTTAAACTGTAACTGGGTCATAATTAATTCCTCCACATTGTTTTCGTCGCTGATAACATTGTAGACAAAAGGAATTAATTTGACTCATTTTCTTTTTACACAATTATACGGACTTAATCGTTATCCTCGGTTTCGGGCACGTAGGACCTCTCTACGTTACCATATTCAATGTTTATCCTCGGTTTCGGGCACGTAGGATCTCTCTACGTGACCGAGTTCGATGGTTACCTCCGCTTTCGGTCACGTAGAACCATTCCTCTTTTCAATAATATAATGAAACACTCAAAAAAAAAAAAAGAACGCACCCTAATAAAATAGGAACGTTCTTATTAGTTACATAACCCGTTTAAACATTTTCTCCATCTCATAGACCGAATAATGCACAATGATCGGTCTGCCGTGCGGACAAGTAAATGGATCAGATGCTTTCCTCAAATCATCAAGGAGTGCTTGAATCTCATCATTTCGTAAATGCCGATTGGCTTTTATGGATGCCTTGCAGCTCATCATAATCGCTGCTTCTTCACGTAGTTTCTTAATATCCACCCTTTTCATCAATAAAAGCTGTTCAATCATGTCTTCGATGATTTGTTTTTCTTCCCCTTTTGGGAACCACTGCGGATGGGATCGGACAATAAAACTATTTAGTCCAAATTCCTCAAGAAAAACCCCGACCTTTTCAAGCTCACTTTGGTATTCATTTATTTTCAAAAATTCATCCGTCGAGTATTCAAAGGTTAATGGTACAAGCATTTCCTGCAGTTCTGATTGGACTTGCCCAACTTTCTCACGGAAATACTCATACTTCAACCGTTCCTGGGCCGCATGCTGATCAATGATATATAGGCCATTTTCATTTTGAGCAAAAATGTAGGTTCCATGCATTTGTCCAATCGGATATAGCCGTGGAACTCTGCTCTCGACCGAAACATTTCCTGTCTCAATAGGATCCACATGAGGTTCAATTGTTTGATTGCAATCATCTGGTTCGTCATCTGATTCACTAAATGGATTAATAGATTGCCAACTTGCTCTTCCACCCGTCGCTTCATCACGCTGGAAACTCGGTAATTTATTAACATGTGTCTCAACAGGCACTTCCAGCCATGGACGGGTCTCCTGAATAGTTGCAGCTGCAACTGGTTGATTCCATTCAAACTCTTTCTCATCAGGTGCCGGTCTTGTACCTTCATCTAGAACCAAAGAAGTTTGTTCTTCCTTCGGTACATCCTTTTTCACCGCTGTATAGGCTGTCGGGATAAGGATCTTTGATTTAAACGCTTCTTTTATAATCGAAGTGACAAGCTCATTCAGTTCCGCTTCTTTACTAATGCGGACCTCCATTTTCGAGGGGTGAACATTGACATCAACGAGTAAAGGGTCCATTTCAATATTAAGGAGCACAATCGGGAACCTGCCGATTGGAAGCAAGGTATGATAGCCTTCTTGAATTGCCTTGGCTAATGGATAATTTTTTATAAATCGGCCATTAATCATCGTCGAAATATAGTTTCTTGAGGCTCTCGTTACCTCAGGCATCGAAGCAAATCCATTAATTTTATAATCCAGCGATTGTCCGGTGATTGGAACTAACTGCTTGGCGATCCCCATACCGTAGATCGATGCCAGAACCTGACGAACATCCCCATTACCATTCGTTTGAAGCAGTTTGCGATCATTGTGAATCAGGCGGAAGGCCACCTCCGGATGGGAAAGGGCCAGTCGATTCACGACATCTGTGATATTTCCGAGTTCTGTATGAATCGTCTTCATATACTTTAGGCGGGCAGGTGTATTAAAAAACAAATCGGTAATCGTAATATCTGTCCCGCGTCTGCTTGATGCTTTTTCAAACGTTTCAACTTTCCCGCCTTCAATCACCAATCGATTTCCGGCACCTTCTCCTGTAGAGGTTTTCATCTCGAGCCGTGAAACCGAGGCCACACTTGGCAGGGCTTCACCACGGAACCCGAGGGTCCGGATTCGGAACAAATCATTTTCATTTTTGATTTTAGATGTGGCATGACGTTGAAAGGCGAGTAAAACATCCTCTTCCTCGATTCCATTTCCATTATCGGTAATGCGGATTTTTGCGAGGCCCGCTTCTTCTACCTCAATTTCAATCACAGTGCTGCCGGCATCAATCGAATTTTCAACCAACTCTTTTACAACAGAAGCAGGGCGCTCGACTACTTCACCGGCCGCGATTTTATTGGATAAGGCATCATCTAATTGAATAATTTTACCCATTCGGATTCACCCCCTACTTTAACTTTTTCTGAAGCTCGTACAACAGGTTGATCGCCTGAAGTGGTGTTAAATCCAATATATCAAGTTCCTTCATTTTCTCTATGACTCTTTTCTCCTTCGAAGAGAGTTCTTGCTTTTTCACTTCTTTTGGTTCATCAAAGAAAGATAGTTGGGCAGGTTGTTCTTGTACCTCCACTACTTCCGCTACTTTTACCACATCTTTTTTTGGCGTGTCTGGTTGGATATCAGACTGCTCGAGTGCGGTTAATATTTCATTGGCACGGCTGATTAATTCTGACGGCAGCCCTGCAAGCTGGGCAACATGAATCCCGTAGCTCTTATCAGCCGGTCCTTCTTTAATTTTATGAAGGAAAACAACTTTTCCATTCTGTTCAATCGCACTGACGTGAATGTTTTTTAACTTATCCAGTTCTTCCTCTAAAACCGTTAATTCATGATAATGGGTGGAGAATAGAGTCTTTGCCCCAATCTGGGTATGAATATATTCAATGATGGCTTGAGCAAGTGCCATTCCATCATAAGTAGATGTACCGCGCCCGATTTCGTCAAACAAAATTAAGCTGTTTTGTGTCGCATTTGAAATCGCATTTTTGGCTTCCAACATTTCAACCATAAAGGTACTTTGTCCTGAGATCAAATCGTCAGCGGCACCGATGCGGGTAAATATTTGGTCAAAAATCGGCAGTATGGCTTCTGTGGCCGGAACATTACAGCCAATTTGGGCTAATATCGAGATTAACGCGATTTGGCGCATGTACGTACTTTTCCCTGACATGTTCGGACCCGTGATCAACATGACTTCGCGCTCGCTGTCCATGAAACAATCATTCGGAACATATTCCTGGGCGTTTAATACCTTTTCAACGACTGGATGGCGGCCTTCCTTTACATCGACCCGGCCTTCCATAGAAAACTGCGGTTTTATATAGTGCCGGTCTTCACTAACTTGGGCAAAGCACTGCAGGACATCTAGTTCACTAATCGTTTTTGCCAAGGCCTGTAGGCGCGGGATTTGTTCCTTCACAATTTCGCGAATTTCAGTAAACAATTCATACTCAAGCTCACCGCATTTTTCTTCAGCTTGTAAAATTAATGCTTCTTTTTCTTTTAAATCTGGAGTAATAAACCGTTCTGCGTTCGATAAGGTTTGCTTTCGTTCATACTGCCCTTCTGTTAAAAGATGCAGGTTCGCCCGGGTAATCTCAATATAGTAACCAAATACCCGATTATAGCCAACCTTCAACGATTTAATACCGGTTTTCTCGCGCTCTTCACGTTCGAGTTGGGCAATCCACGTTTTCCCGTTCCGGCTGGCATCACGATATTGATCGAGCTGAGCATTGTATCCATCACGAATCATATTGCCTTCTTTTAAGGAAAGCGGTGGATTTTCAACAATCGACTGCTCCAATAGATCGGTGATCTCTTCACACGGGTCAAGAAGATCGGCAATTTGGCTCACCTTTTCATTCTGCATGCCTGCAAGGATTTGTTTCAAGTAAGGGACCTGCATTAATGAACGCTTTAATTGGACCAAATCACGGGCATTAATATTGCCAAAGGCTACTCTTCCCGCTAATCGTTCTAAATCGTAAACTTCTTTCAGCTTTTCACGAAGTTCCTGACGCTCGAAATAATAAGACATCAGGACTTCAACGATGGTTTGACGCGATTCAATTTCATTCTGATTGATTAACGGGCGATCGATCCAGTGTTTTAACATCCTTCCGCCCATTGCGGTCATCGTCTCATCAAGGAGCCATAATAATGAACCTTTCTTTCCTTTGGAACGAATCGTTTCCGTAAGTTCAAGATTGCGCTTTGAATAGTAATCAATTTTCATATATTGATGGATTTGATAGGTAGTGACTGGCTGAAGATGGTCCAAACTTCTTTTTTGCGACCGATATAAATAGTTAAAAAGTCTTGCTATGGATTGTTTTAATTTTTCTTGATTCAAATCTTGAAGTAAATGTGAATAATTGATATCTATTGAACTATTATCTTCAAACGAAATCGCTAGTACATCGCGTTCACGAAGTTTTTTTTGTAATTCTCCGTCAAAACTGCTAGAGACAACTACTTCCTTTGCGCTTAATACGGCTAGTTCATTTAAAACTTCGTCAAAATTATTCGATAACAATGTTACCCGGCTTTCACCCGTTGAAATATCATTGTAGGCAAAGCCATAGGTTTGATCATCAAAACTAGTAATCGAGGCAATATAGTTATTCTCTTTATCATTTAACCCCTTGCCCTCCATCACTGTTCCCGGTGTGATCAATTGGACAACTTCCCTTTTTACCATCCCTTTGGTCAGTTTCGGGTCTTCCACTTGCTCACAAATGGCCACTTTATAGCCTTTTGAAATGAGTTGTTCAATATAATTCGGTGCAGCATGGTAAGGAACTCCGCACATCGGAATTCGGTCATCCGTGCCACCTTGTCTGCTCGTTAATGTTATTTCTAATTCTTGCGAAGCTTTAATAGCATCGTCAAAAAACATTTCATAAAAATCGCCTAAACGAAAAAATAAAAAGGCATCTTGGTAATCTGCCTTAACTGTTAAGTATTGCTGTATCATCGGCGTATATGCAGCCATAATGACCTCCACTAAATAAAGACTTTCGATTTTCTTCGACAAATTATTATACCATACTTCTAGAGGACTTTTTTAGGAAGAAAAATCCTAATCGCAGTCAAAAAGGGAATAATTAAAATTCCTTAAGAGGAGTAAAAGCAAATCCCATCGAATATAATTATTAAGGTAAAACTAGCATTAATTTACAAATAATAATAATGATATGATTAAAGTCTGTAAGGGGTGGTGGTTATATGGATGGAGTGTTTGGCCGCAGTAACAAAAACTTTGATTTTGAGATGTTTTCTGCAAGTCACTTTATTATTATCTCTATCTTACTCTTAGTTTCAGTCTGCCTATTCCTGTTTAGAGATAAATTGAAGGCTAATGAATGGAGAAGAACTGAAATCGGGGTCGCTATTTCACTAATCATCATAGAAACGACTTATCATACCTGGATGCTTTTAAATGGAAGTTGGAATGTAAGTCACGCCATCCCATTAGAATTGTGCAGCATCAGTCTGATATTAACAGTCATTTTATTGTTAACTAAGAAAAAAATAATATATGAGATTTTATTATTCACAGCATTATTAGGAGCATCTCAGGCGTTATTAACACCAACATTAAATTATGATTTCCCGCATTTTCGGTTTTTCCATTTCTTTTATACACATTTGATGGAAATCTGGGTGCCGCTTTATTTTACATGGGCTAAGGGATACAGCCCGACGATATGGTCTGTATTAAAATTATGTATCTTTTTGAATGTACTCATGCCGATAATTATGTTGATCAATAAGCTGGCAGACGGTAATTATATGTTCTTAAGTCATAAGCCTGACAGTGCGAGTTTATTAGATGTTTTAGGACCATATCCATGGTACATTTTATCGCTTGAAGGACTATTAATTGGGCTTAGTCTAATCGTCTGGTTGATCTTCCGTGAAAAGACTGCGAAAAAAAACGAAGTGGCCAGAGACCTGCCAATTCAATAATCTCAACTTTTTATTGACCTTTTAGAATTAACAAATTATAATAAATAACGTTCCTATTTTATTTGTCTCAGTAGCTCAGTAGGATAGAGCAACAGTTTCCTAAACTGTAGGTCGGAGGTTCGAATCCTCTCTGGGACATCTAAAAACCCTTGCCATTGCAAGGGTTTTTTTCTGATTTAACTGTTATTAAATAATCTGTTCCAACACAATTGTTAAGCTTAAAAAAGGGGTCAGTCCTCCGGTGCGTTAAAGCTTTAATTCACTGGGGGACTGACCCCAGCGTTGAAACTAAGAAATTAAAAAAACACTAGATATTATCCAGCTTTCGGATAATAACAAGTGTTTTTTTCTTAGTTCAGATAGCTATTTACTTGGTATAGTTCCTAAATAATTAAATAACACCTGTAAAACAAGATTTTTCGGGGCGTGCCAGGCACCGGAACTATTCCTGATCTAGTACTCCAGTTGTCTCTTGTGAAGACATTTGTTTTTGCGCTTTGGCAACTTGATTGCTTTCATGGTTGAATTCATTGACTTCACTGTATTTTTTAATGTTATCTTGTTTCTGTTCCTTTTTAGTAACAGCTTCCGACTTATTCATATTTATCCCTCCCTATCCTACCAATAACTTTTTGAATTTGACCTGAAAAAAATCTAGTAATACTCTGATTATTAGAGCAACTTTGTCCTAGTGTTAAAAAATGGAATCAATTGTGTATTGTCTTAGCTTCATCATAAAACCAAGCAAGCTCTTATTTACTTCGCATTGGTGTTGTTTGGAAACGAATGGTTTCAAGTACGCGAAAGATTGCAACTACTGTATCAAGAGAGGTTAAACATGGAATACCATTTTCAACTGCTTCACGGCGAATTTTAAATCCGTCACGTGCAGGCTGTTTTCCCTTTGTTAGTGTATTGACCACAAGCTGTGCTTTACCATTACGAATTACCTCTAACAAGTTTTCCTCTTCGGATTCAATTTTATTCACAACATTTACAGGAATCCCATCTTGCTTAAATGCAGCAGCAGTCCCTGCTGTTGCCAGGATTCGATACCCAATGTTATAGAAACGTTTAGCCAGTTCAGCAGCTTCCGCCTTATCTTTGTCCGCAACTGTGAACAATACATACCCGTGGGGCTTGATTGAAGTACCGGAAGCAATAAATCCTTTATACAGTGCTTTTTCCAATGTTGTATCTTGTCCCATAACTTCCCCGGTTGATTTCATTTCGGGTCCAAGTGTTATATCTACTTTCCTTAGCTTTGCAAATGAGAATACAGGGACTTTCACATAAACATTTTTCTCTTCGGAATGAATGCCTGATTGAAGCCCGAGCTCCGGTAACGTTTTTCCTAACATGATTTTGGTAGCAAGATTTGCCATTGGAACACGTGTAATTTTGCTTAGGAATGGCACTGTACGGCTCGCGCGTGGATTAACTTCCAATACATACACTTTACCTTTTGATAAGACGAACTGAATATTTAGTAAACCTACTATTTGAAAACCTTTTGCAATTCTTGTTGTATAGTCAATAATTGTCGCCTTTGTTTCTTCTGATAGGCTTTGTGGTGGATACACACCGATCGAGTCACCTGAATGGACACCTGCACGCTCAATATGTTCCATAATACCTGGAATGAATACATTCTCCCCATCAGAGATAGCATCTACTTCCATTTCCTGGCCTGTTAAATAACGGTCAATCAATACCGGCTGATCCTCATGTACTTGGACCGCATTTTTCATGTAATGAAGTAATTCCTCTGTTTGATATACAATTTCCATTGCCCTTCCGCCTAGTACATAAGAAGGCCGAATAAGTACAGGGAAGCCAATTGTCTCTGCAATTTTAACCGCTTCTTCTACAGACTTTGCTGTTTTCCCTAAAGGCTGCGGAATATCCAGAGATGTCAATGTTTTTTCGAACTTTTCACGGTCTTCTGCTGCCTCAAGACACTCAAGCGATGTTCCTAAAATTTTCACACCTCGGCTTGCCAATTCTCCAGCCAAGTTAATCCCTGTTTGTCCACCAAATTGTACAACAACACCAAGTGGTTTTTCTAAATCAATAATATGCATAACGTCTTCGATCGTTAATGGCTCAAAATACAGCTTGTCTGAAATACTAAAATCGGTTGAAACAGTTTCGGGGTTATTATTAATAATAATTGCCTCGTAACCGGCTTCGCGAATAGCCCAGACAGAGTGAACCGTTGCATAGTCGAACTCCACTCCTTGTCCGATACGAATTGGTCCGGATCCAAGTACGATCACACTCTTCTTTTCAGTAACAGCTGATTCGTTTTCATCTTCATACG
This sequence comes from Bacillus sp. ISL-75, assembly GCF_018613095.1. Classification (NCBI taxonomy): domain Bacteria; kingdom Bacillati; phylum Bacillota; class Bacilli; order Caryophanales; family Bacillaceae; genus Bacillus; species Bacillus sp. ISL-75. The sequence goes on along the minus strand of NZ_JAGGQX010000071.1, from coordinate 8,804 downwards.
TACCGTAAAAATAAGGCGTTTCAGATTCAAATTCAGCTGCACATGTATCCACCATTTTATAGACAGGGATAATTCCATTCTCTTTCCGATATTCATAAACTTCAAGTTCTGTCATACCCCATATTTTTGCTATAGTTTTATCTGAGAAACCGATTTTCTTTGCTTCAAGCAAAACCTCTCTATCGCCTTTGTTTTCTTCCATAACCTTCTCAAACTTGACTATATTGTCAAACTTCGCAAGAAAGAAAATATCAATTTGGCTCCACTCATGAATTTGTTCAATCGTTATACCTCTTCTGAGTGCTTCACCTATGTAGAATAAGCGCTCGTCACCCGCAACACGAATACGTTTTTCAATCAATTCGTCATTGATTTGATCGGCATCTTTTAAATTTAGATGATATACTTTTAATTCAAGTGAACGAACCGCTTTTAATAATGACTCTTCGAGAGTACGTCCGATTGCCATTACTTCACCAGTCGCTTTCATTTGTGTACCAAGCTTACGATTGGCCGATTCGAATTTATCGAATGGAAAGCGCGGAATTTTTGTTACTACATAATCTAGGGCAGGTTCAAACGATGCATATGTTCTTTCTGTTACAGGATTCATCATTTCATCTAACGTCAAACCTACTGCAATTTTCGCCGAAAGTTTCGCAATTGGGTACCCTGTTGCTTTTGATGCTAGCGCGGATGACCGGCTGACTCGCGGGTTTACCTCAATAACATAGTATTGGAAGCTCAAGGGATCTAAAGCAAGCTGAACATTGCATCCACCCTCAATCTTCAGTGCACGAATAATCTTTAAAGAGGCATTACGCAATAATTGATACTCACGGTCGCTTAAAGTTTGACTCGGTGCTACAACAATTGAATCACCCGTATGGACACCAACAGGATCGATGTTTTCCATGTTGCACACAACAATAGCATTGTCGTTGCTGTCACGCATTACTTCATACTCTATTTCTTTAAACCCGGCAATACTTTTCTCGAGCAGACATTGGGTAACAGGACTGTATTTTAAGCCGTTCGTTACAGTTTCAATTAATTCCTCTTTATTGTGGCAAATACCGCCGCCCGTTCCTCCAAGTGTATAGGCCGGACGAACAATAACAGGATAGCCGACTTGTTCCACGAATGCATATACCTCATCAACCGTATGAATAATTTCACTGTCCGGAACTGGTTCATTTAGTTCGTTCATTAATGAACGGAATAAATCTCGGTCTTCTGCTTGTTCAATCGCGCTTAATTTTGTTCCTAAAATTTCAACGCCCAGCTCTTCTAAAATACCTGATTTGGCAAGTTCTACGGTAAGATTTAACCCTGTTTGTCCACCTAGTGTCGGTAAAATGGCATCCGGACGTTCTTTATATATGATGGAGCTTACGAACTCAACAGTTAACGGCTCAATGTATACTTTATCTGCCATTTCCGTATCGGTCATAATTGTCGCTGGGTTTGAGTTAACAAGAATGACTTTGTACCCTTCCTCCTTTAATGCGATACATGCCTGCGTGCCCGCATAATCAAACTCTGCCGCTTGTCCAATAACAATTGGTCCTGATCCAATTACTAAAATTGTTTCAATGTCTAAGCGTTTTGTCATCGTTCGTCCCTACCTTCTTCCTTGCTTCCATTAAGTCAATGAAACGGTCAAATAAATAGTTTGCATCTTCTGGTCCCGGGGATGCCTCTGGATGGTATTGGACAGTAAAAGCTGGATACTTGTCATGCTTTAACCCCTCAACTGTCCCGTCATTTAATGCAATATGTGTGACAGATAAATCGGTTCCTTCTAAAGAATCCATACAAACTGTATACCCATGGTTTTGCGAGGTAATTTCTACGCGATTTGTTTCTAAATTTTTAACAGGATGGTTTGACCCGCGGTGGCCAAACTTCAATCTTTCTGTATCTGCTCCGCATGCAAGTGCAACCAATTGATGACCTAAGCAAATGCCGAACAATGGTATTTTCCCAAGCACACCTTTAATCATTTCAATTCCTTCTGTTATTTCTTTCGGATCCCCAGGCCCATTACTTAACATGATGCCATCCGGATTTAGATTAAATATTTTTTCTGCCGTTGTATCATACGGAACGACTATAACATCACAGTTGCGTAGCGTTAACTCCCGTAAAATACCGTGCTTCATTCCATAGTCGACTAGCACGACTTTAAAACCTCTTCCAGGACTCGGATAGGAACGTTTTGTTGATACTTGTTTCACCTGATCTCTAGTCCATTCTGCTTTCTTTAAATCTTCCACTACTTCTTCAACAATAACATCCATGCTGCAGATTCTTCCTTTTAGAATCCCATGCTCGCGGATTTTTCTTGTAAGCTTTCTTGTATCAATTCCCGCTAAACCTGGAATATCTTTGTCTTTTAAAAATTTATTAATTGGAAATTGACTACGGAAATTTGACGGTATTTCGCAAAATTCTTTTACAATCAAACCATTAATTGTTGGTTCAATCGATTCAAAATCATCACGATTAATTCCATAGTTACCAATAAGTGGGTAAGTCAATGTAACAATTTGACTGCAATAAGAAGGATCCGACAAAATTTCCTGATAGCCGGTCATCCCTGTGTTAAATACAACTTCACCTATCAATTCCTTTTCACTGCCAAATCCTTTTCCAACAAATACAGTACCATCTTCTAAAATGAGTTGACGTTTCACACCATTACACTCCTTTCTTCCATACGCATTATCCTTCTACCCCGCAATCGTTTGATTAACGACTGTTGACCTTCTCTTCCTCGTAAAAGGAGGATTCATTTTAAAGTATCTGGAGGGCATCACGAGCAATTCCAATGATTTACAAATTGAAGGATTTCCGCTAAAAATTCTAATATTGTATAAAGTTAAAACTACTTCATTCCTAATTTGTATTTTTACAGGTCATTCCCTATAATCTCCTTATTTGCCACTATAATGTATTATTTAAATAAGAAAAATTGTCCACTATTATTGGGTTCTTCTTTTATATAATCCTTTCATTCCTTTTCATTTAGAAAAACAAACTTGGTTATTTATTGCTGGTCGAACTCCTCCGTATATATTAAACTTGAACAAATGTTCTTATGTATACAAAAAAATAATATGTCACGAAAAGACCGCCCTTTAGAAACAAAAAACGGTCTAATATGCTATTCCTACGCTAGTCGCTGCTTTCATCATGGTGATGGTAGTCGTGATCGTCGTTTTCAAAATCTTCAAGTTCCTTATCTTCCATTACATAATGACAGGAACCCTCCAGAATAAATCGTACTGCATTTAAACCAATCATATGAACAGCCAAGGAAGGATTACCATCTGGTAAAACAGGTGCAACAGAAAGGTCAGCCACTTTTAGATTTTTAGTACCAAAAACATTTAGGAAACCATCTACAACTCCTTCTTGAATTCTTTTACCCATTTTACATTGTCCCCCAAAATGAGCTAGATTCGTATAAGATGCCTTGACATAATCAGCAAGCAGGCTTCTTTTTTCTTCCTCATTAGTTAAATGAAATATACTTTCCGTTGGGTATACAACCTTATAAATACCATCCGGATCTAGTTCACGAGCCTTCATCATAATATTGAAAGTCTCAATATATTGGTCTACCATAAAATTTAAATCATCAGGATTTTCTAATGGATTAAACTTAATAGAAGGATAAGCCTCTGGATCGCTATGCGCGGCCGTAATCGTACCTTTGCTACTAGGGTTAAGGTCGGAAATTGCAATACTCATGATATTGCCCGGTTTTGTTGGATTAAACCCCCAATTATTAATAAAAACATCTTGAATTGGAACAAACAAGGGTATTGGAACCCCTAATAATTGAAGGCGACGGCCCGGTCCTCTTTCCTTATTAAAAGCACCTATTGCGATTGGTTCATTAGGGTCAGCCGACAACACCTGCAGGAGTCGGTTGGTTTCTACTTCTACTCCCATCCCAACATAATATTGAGTTTGAAAATTGTAACCAACATTTGGACTCTCTACCAATGTTGATATGCCTGCCGTAGTCAAGTCATTCGATCTACCAATTCCTGAGCGTTGTAAAATAACCGATGAAAAATTACCTGCTGAGACAATTATCCCTTTTCGAGCAAAAGATCTTTGTGACACACCGTCTCTGACATATTCAACCCCAACAGCAATGTTAACCCTTTTCTTTTGTTTAAATAGAATTTTATTCACAGTTGTTTTTGCTAAAATGACTAACTTTCTCCGACCAATCCCAAACTCATCAGGTTCGAACTCATTTCCTTGTGTGACAATATTTTCATTTAAATATCCTGTTGCAGTAGATGAACGGACAAATTTTCCATCAACTTCTTGTTGGGTAAGTTGAAATTTGAGAAATGTGCAATCTCTAATCCCAGTATTATAATCTTCGACAATCGGGATCCCTAAAACATCAGAAGTTGCTTGAGCCAAAGTCGAGATTAATCCATCATTCGGAATGATTTGTTGTCTAACAAAAATCGGACCTTTTTTCCCCCTTGTGTTGGGGCTTTGTGTATTTCCTGTGTAGGTTTCATTTTTTTTAAATAAGCGACGAACATTATCGTAACTCCATTGTCTTCCTTTTTTTCCAACGAGCTTTGCCCACTCATCATAAAGGTCACTACTTCCGCGTACTGCACCCATGAAATTATGTTGTGAGCTCCCCCCAATTACTCTTCCACTCCATAATTTAAGCTGACGTCCTATATTTTCCTCCGTTTGAGAAAGAGCGTTAAACGAAAGCTTATTATCATTAGCTAAATTGCTTGCTGTCTCAATAGATGGACTAGGATTAGGGATATTTGTACCTGCTTCAAGGACAAGCACAGAAGTCCTTTTGTCATCTGTCAATTTTTTAGCAATTACACCGCCAGCGGTTCCAGCACCAATGATTATATAATCAAAAATAATTGTTTTTTTCACAATTTCATTCCTTTCAAATAAAAATTTACTAACCATAATAGTAAATTCAAAAGGCGTTCATTTTGATAGGGACAAGTTGTGGTTAATATGTACATTTTTTTGATATAAAAAAAAACGCCACCGTTAAGGTGGCGCAATGGTAATTGCTTATTTAAACAGGTATATCGACACGTATTGACAATCCGCTGACTATTCGGAAAAATAGCTATGTAGGTTATTAAAATTTAAGCCGTAGATCCTGCGCTGACACTGTCGGTCAATCAACCGCAATGACAATACGTTGAGACTAGCGAATACATAACGTAAAGTTTCCTAAACTGTAGGTCGGAGGTTCGAATCCTCTCTGGGACATTAAAAACCCTTGCGCAAGGGTTTTTCTTTTTTTATATTTAATTTTCCTAGTTAATACATTAATTAAATCTTCTTTATAAGATTGGGTAAAACATACGAAATAATTTTTAATGGGTCACTTGCTTTTTGTGTTAAATAAAGCACCTTTTGAAATGTTACATGCTTTTAAAATTTCGGCAATTCCTACACTCTTATATCCTTTTTGCTGGAAAAGTGATTTCGATCTGTCGATTATCTGTAATTTTTTATCCATATCTGTAAAAAACTCCTTCATACCGACCTGCCTTTTTATAACTATATCAACAAAGTTTTCCATCTTTCAAAAATTTTTACGTTAAACCTAATTTAGTTGCAAAAATAATGCCAAATTCCTTTCTCCATTTCCTTATTAATTTTCCCTTGTATTTCAAGATAATCTAGATATCCAATAATTTCTGACATCACATTGAAAAACTGCTTTTCATACTTTTCTTTATATCGAAATTGGGCTATTTCACTTGCGGTTGAAATTCCGGATATGATCATGTTTTGGTATTGGTTGGCTTTTTCATCTATCTCTTTTAATCTTTCATTTATTAAATCAACAGGATTGTCTATGATCATACCGTGACCTGAAAAAACGAGTTCAACATTCAATGATAAACATTTCTCTAGTGACTGCTTTTGTTGTACCAGGGATTTTATACGGGTCCCATCATAATTTGGTTCAATGAAGGCATTGCTTGTCATATGTTCAATTAATAAATCTCCAGCAAATAGCCACTTACACTCTTTCTGATAGAAGGCAACCTGGTCTGGTACATGCCCTGGGATTCCCAAAATATCAAAGCCAAAAAGTTGGTTGTTGGTTATTTCTTGGATTTCGAAATGGATTTTCTTATCCTCATGTAGAATTATTGGATGATGTAAATTAGCTGCTTGCTTCTCACCAATTTCACCACATCCCATCTCTTCGTACAGCTTTCTAAAAAAATCTACCCTCATTTTTATATATTCAGTGTCTCTTTTCAGCACCTTAATGGCATAAGGATGCGCGTATACTGGAATGGAATGTTTGGAGGCAATTCGGTTGAGTAAGCCAATATGGTCTGTGTGATGATGCGTTAGTAAAATCCCTCTGATATCAGAAAGTGTATAATCATGTTCTCTTAATGAGGCGGGCTGGTCGACTACTTTCGCAAACAGGGAATGGACCGTTTTTTCGAATTAACGAGATTCTTGCAAAGTTAGGAAATTCAATCTTGCGTAGAGCAGGTGTGACAGAGGGACAAATTCGTATTTTATTAGAAGAAAATCCACAAAGTGTACTTGCTGTTGAGGCCGAGTAGTTACAGATAAGGAATCAGTTGTGCCACAAAATAACCAATTCCTCCGGTAGAAACTAGGGATGGGCGCACATCATCCACCATCAAATAAATCAAAAAGCCACGAATCAAGGATTCGTGGCTTTCTGTTGGTTCAGTTAAAATTTGACCGATTATTAAAAAACATAATTTTACTGAATCTCAGAAATATCTTCAATTTATTTGTCTCTATAAATCAAAGCCTTTTGGGTTATTTTCTCTAAATTCCTTTGGCGTCTGCCCATACTTCTTTTTAAAAATCCGATAAAAATAGCTAATATTATCATAGCCCACTTGCTCCACTATAGAAGTAATTGCCATGTCGGTTCCTTCTAGTAATTCTTTCGCTTTAACCAGTCGCCTTTCTTGCAAAAGTTCTTTGAATGTGTGGGATGTGGCCTTTTTTATTGTTTTACTTAATCTATAGTGAGATTGTTTCAATCGAACGGCTAATTCATATAACGAGGCATCCTTAAACCGATCTTCAATATACTTTAGTGACTCTACTACCAAATAATGATTGATAGATGCCTCTTCTTTTCTCTCTACCTTATCGGAATTCTTAATGAGTTCAATCAAGAAAAGCCCCATATACAGTTTAATGGTTGACTCTGAGAAAGCAGAAGGATGCATGATTTCCTCAATTATTTTTCCAATCATATCCTGAATAGCAGGTACATCAGCCACTTTAAAATAAAGGAATTGACCGTTCTGCGTGTTGTTATATAAGCTATTAAGTAGAAAATCACTAATAATATTTTCGGAACTTAAAAAGGAAAAAATAAAGTCGAAGAAAGAAGGACGAATGATGAAATTAATAACAATGTCTTCTTTGGCACAGGCTTTTATCTCATGTTCAATATGTTGATTTAATAAGAGAAGCTCTCCTTTTTTCAAGGCTAATTGCCTGCCGCCCACAGTTTGATTCAATTCCCCGTTATAAACATAATTGACTTCTATATAGTCATGTTTATGCAAGGGGAAATCAACAAATCTAGTGTGCTTTCGAACCATGATCATTTTGTCTTTACTAAGAAATTTTTCGCTTTCAATAATAAAATTTGTCTTACTTGTATAGATGTCTTTACTTACTTCTATTTTTTGCTCAAGGATGCTTTTCTCTTCATCCGTAATCTGTAAAAGTTCATTTAGAAGGTCATGGATCATGGGAATCACCTAGTTTCCTGAGTTCTATCTCAGTGTTTCATTCGTCATGAAAATCATATCACATTTCGCTTCAACCTCAGAATAAAAGGCATGCACCTTATTTCCGGTACATGCCTTTTGTTTAAGCCAAATATCTTACAGTTTCAAAATCCCTTCCCTTGGAACAACCTTGAAAGCATCAGCAAGGTCTTGAAACTGTTGATCGGTAATGGTTTGTTTTTTACCTCCTTGCGCACAAACAATCGTATAAATCTGAGCCGCTTTTTCAGCCGTTCCAATCAAACCAAATGTTTCATCCATTGTTGCCCCAGCACCAAATATTCCATGATGCGGCCAAACTACTAAGCGAACATGTTCCGTTTTCTCTGCAGTTGCTTCTCCAATTTCATTGGAATGATCAAGGGATTACGCCGACTCCATCAGGGAAAACAACAATACATTCTGTACACATTTCCCAAAGCGTTAAATTGACTTTTATATTGTTTATTTATCCTTCACATAAACATCATAACTTCATAACCAACACGAATCAACATGAATAAAGATTATTTTTTTGTTTATTTTTGTTTTATTAACAATTTTGTCACAAATATAATTTGTTTACTTCTGATTAAATAAACAAAAACAGACCTTTGAGGTCTGTCAGGCTGTCGAGAAACTTTCGACAGCCTCTTATTTTCTACAATAACTTTAACAATTCAACGCGTTAATTCGTTATAATATTATTAATATATAGGCTTTGCAACATGTCTGTTGATTTGCGCTCCAGGCACTTCGCTTTCCGCGGGCGGTCCGGGGAGCCTCCTGATATGAACGAAACTGTCAAGGCCCCCACTCTAAATTAGTATTTGTATTATTTTTGGGCAATTTTAAGAAGAGAAGCTAATTTTGGCTTCTTTTCATTGTTGTCTTATTAGCCTTCTGGCTAGATTATCTCCTTCTTTAGCTTACCAACCTATTCTCATCTCTTAGAATGGCTGTCAAGTGCTCTCCTTGACT